>RGAX01000269.1 GCA_009919985.1 Opitutaceae bacterium | reverse complement strand
GAAGCAGCCTTCGCAATGGAATTTCAAATATTCATTCAAGGGCTCGCGCGTGGCTGCGCCCATTCAGATTCTGGACGACGGCGAGTTCACCTATGTGCGCTTTGCCCGATATGACAACGTGCCTGCGGTGTTCGTGGTGGATTCACAGAAGAACGAAACCCTTGCCAATTTCAGGCGCGAGGGTGAATGGTTGGTCATCGAGAAGGTGGCTCGCCAGTTGGTCTTCCGCGGTTACAACAACACCGAAATTGCCTGTGTCTTCAACGACTCATTCCCTCAGCGGCCTGCCACTTCCCTGAGGGAGCGATAGAGCGCGCCAGCGCTTTGAATGTGCAGCCAAGGATCACGGTCGAATTGAGTGCAAGAGAGGAACACCATGAGCAACGATACCGAACAGGCCCATGTGGGCCAGCCCGGAGCGGTTGGGCCGAGAGGCGCGAACGACACCGGCTGCGAATAAATGTAGGCGCCGCCCGCCTTTGGTTCCAGATCCGTAGATCCGGTGCAGCCATTTATGAAACCTCCGGTAAAGATTACCCAGGTTAGCCTCACGCCCTCGACCTCCGGCTATGCCACGCGCAGTCGCGATAGATCAACAGCGGCACATTTAATGATATAACCAAAATGAGGCTTTCCAATGCCGTATCATGGTTAGAATGGGCCTGATAAGTGAACTCCCAAACGGCCCCAACACGCTCTTGCGCGCCGGAGAATTATCCCCATGTTTTGCCCCTTAACACCAAACCCTACGATGAACCGATACCTGTCTACTAAATCCTTGATCGCGGTTACCGCCGCGCTGTTGCTCTCCGCCCTGCCAGGCGCGTTTGCCCAAACGGCCCCCACGCCCGCACCGCAAAAAAACACCGGTGACGTCATCCAACTCTCCGAGTTTTCCGTCAAAGCTGACTCCAATCGTGGCTACGCTCCCTCCGAGACCATGACCGGCTCGCGCGTCGCCACCAAGATCGTCGATCTTCCTTACACTGTGAACGTGCTCACCAGCGAGTTCCTCGAAGACTTCGGTATTTTCGAACTCGCCGACAATATCGTCCAAATTGGTAGCTTCACCGGTCTCGATATCGGCGGCAGCTTCAATCTCCGCGGTTTCGCCTCCACCTACCAGCTCCGTGACGGTTTCTTCCGTCTCGGCCGCTACGGCTCCAGCAACATCGACCGAATGGAAATCATCAAGGGCTCCAACGCCGCCATCTACGGCCGCAGCTCCCCCGGCGGTATGGTCAATATGATCTCCAAGGCTCCCAAGGATCGCCAGTCTGAGAAACTCAGCTACAACTTCGGCGACTATGGCACCCAGCGCATCACGCTAGAAGCCACCGGTCCGGTCAAAATTTTGCCCAAGACCTACTACATCCTGACCCTCAGCCAATACCAGCGTGACTTCGGCCAGCCCTACGCGCGCAACCGCAATTTCGAATACTACGCGGCCGTGAAGCACACCTTCGATAACGGCGGTAACCTACTCGTCTCAGCCGAATACCTGCTCCAGCAGCGCCACTCGCCCAATAGCGTCGCCCCGCTCATCAACAATCAGAAAGGCACCGCTGACACAACCGACGACCAGATCGTCGGCTATGCCCGCGCTCTCGCTCGCAACTGGAACGCCTACGGCCCGACCAGCGAACTTAACCGTGGCGCTAGCAGCTACACCACCAACTACGACAAACGCCTGAACGAAATCTTCAGCCTTCGCGCTTCCGGCAATTACTATCTCGCTCGCCGCTGGGATTATAACTCCAACAACAGCTGGCCGACCGTTAACATCAATCCCGCCGTCGCTGGTACCCCGATCACGATCACCCGCGGCGCCATCCCAAGCAAAGGTCAAATCATCGAAGACGGCGGTGGCGTTCAAAGCGATCTTCTCGCTCACTATTGGACCAATAACCGCAAGATCGAACACCGCACCCTCGCGGCCATCGACTTCAACGATTACTACCGCTGGGACCCGTCCCGCAGCTACGCCGCCGCCACCGATCCCGACCTCGTCGCCTGGAACACCGCGGCCCGCACCGTCACCCTCGACCCGAACAGCCTCGAGCCCATCAGCCCCATCAACTACTTCACCAAGTCCTTCGACGGGTCCAAAGGCGTTTCCACGCGCATCCGTAAACAACGCGTCTCCGTCGTCGGTGGCCTAATCCGTCAACAGACGGCCCTGTTCAACGGCGCCCTTCTAGCCTACGCCGGCGCGCGCATGGATTCCGTGCGCTTCCGCCACCGCGACTTCACCGCTCCTCCCGCGGGCTACGCCCCCGGCCAACTGCTCGACAAATCAATGCGATCCGGCGCCAAGCCTAACCTAGGCGTGAACTACAAACTCACCCAAAACCTGCGCCTCTTCGCCAATTACAGCGAAAGCTATTTCGTCCCGCAATCCGATGCCACCCCGACGGTCGCGCTCGCCGATTATGAAGCCGAAACGGCCAAGGGCTACGACTACGGCTTCAAAGGCTCCCTGCTCGACGATCGCCTGAGCTTCACCGTCAGCGGTTTCTACGCCACCCGTAGAAAAGTCTCCGTCAGCGAATCCGTGGAAACACCCATCGGTTCCGGCACCTACGTCACCGTGACCCGCCGCGATGGCGACCAATTGGTCCGCGGCTACGAACTCGATGTGAATTACAACATCACTAACGAATTCAACGCCGGCGGCAGCTGGGGTAACGTCTACTCAATCTACACCGACTTCGGCTCCGCCTTCCCGCAAGCCGTCGGCCGCCGCGTCAACGGCATCTCGCCTGAAAACGGTGGCGCTTACCTGAAATACACGCCGTCGCGCTCTGCCCTCAAGGGCTTCTCCGCCAACGTCAATTTCACCTACGTAGCCTCCACGCCGACGGAAGCCCCCAACACCGGCGACACGCTCGCCCGCGTGAATGGCCAACTCGTCGTCACGCGCTCCACCAACCAATGGCGCCTACGCATCCCATCCTACACGCTGTGGAATTTCGGTGCCCGCTACCGTTACGCGCCCGCTGGCTCGCGCTTGGATCACACCTTCGCGATCAACATCAACAACGCGTTCAATCTCGATTACCTTCGCGCCAACAAGATCCCAGGCGATCTGCGCTCGGTGTTCTTCACCTACACCATCAATCATAGTGGCGGAAAACGCTAAGCCCTAGCGCGCCTCAACCTTCGACCCGCCGGCCAAAAACCGGCGGGTTTTTTGCGTCCACCACTTGGT
>RGAX01000268.1 GCA_009919985.1 Opitutaceae bacterium | reverse complement strand
GCGGTATCTGGCGATGGTGTTGCCTAAAGTAGTGGGCTACGATCACGCCGGCGCGCCCACGGTGCGGGTGCAACCCTGATGGCGCCGGCGCACGACAGTTTTAAATCGGCGCGAACTGAGGAAGTGCGGTTAGCCGAAGCGCGTGAAGACGCGGCGTTGATGATGCGCGTGCGTGCGGGTAACGAAGCGGCGTTTGCGGCGATGCTGGCGCGTTGGGAATTGCCGGTGAAGCGGGTCATTGCCCGGATCGTGCTCAACGCGAGTGAGGCGGAGGATTTGGCGCAGGAGACGATGGTGCGCGTGTGGTCACAGCGGGAGAAATTTCGCCCGGAGGCGGCGTTTCGCCCTTGGATATTTTCGATCGCGGTGAACCTCGCGCGCAATCGATTACGTTGGTGGCGGCGGCGGCCGAGTGTGTCTTTGGACGCGTGGAGTGAAACGGGTCATGATCGGCCTTGGCAGGAGGGCGAGCGTCCTAGTGGGGCGGGTGATTTGGAACGCGCTGAGCGGGCGGCGGCGGTGCGGGACGCGGTGGCGGCTTTGCCGGCGGAACTGCGCGAGGCGTTGGTGTTGTTTGAATACGAGGAACTCGCGCAGGCAGAGATTGCGGCGACGCTGGGCTGCACGGTGAAGGCCGTGGAATCACGCTTAGCGCGCGCGCGGGAGAAGTTGCGCGTGGCGTTGCGCGCGTGGCTCTGAACTTGCGGAGCGCGTTATGCGCGCTGGGCGGGCTATTTATTTCGCGGCCGCGATTTTCACGTCTTCGAGGAGCCAGTGGTCGGGTTGGCGAGACATGAGGCCGGTGATGGTGGCGCCGACTTGCGCGGATTGTAGGGCGACGGCATTGACGCGGAACTGCATCGTCATCGCACGCATCACGCCGGGGATTTCTTCGTGTTTAATTCGGAGGGCAGATTTGCCCGCGTCGATGGCGACGATGACCCCGCGAAGGGAGTGGCGCTTGACCTCAGCTGGGGTAGTCTCGACGGGTTTGTCGGCCGCGTACAGGGCGGGAGCGGCGATAGCGGTTAAGGTGAGTAGGGTGGCGAGGTGACGGAGTTTCATGAAGGAGGCAGCGATGGGCGCGGGAGGTTTAAGCGAAATCAGGGAAGGGCTGCTAGTGGGGCTTCGCAGAGTTCAAGAACGGTTGGCTTGCCGGTGGCGCGGCGTGGAGCCGCGGTCAGGTTGAGCGAACGAGTGAATGGGTTTGGGTCAAAACTGAAGATTTGGACTTGGTTGCGCTCGGCGTTTTGCGTGTAGGAAACCAGCACGTGACCGTTGGATTGGAGCGCGGCGCGAGGGAAACCGCTCGCGCGGGATTGGGTGGTCTCAGCGAGAAGTTGCGGTTGGGAGAGGTTGCCATCGGGAAAGAGTCGGCGGGCGTAGAGCCCGGCGGCGTTGGTATCGGATTTCATTTCCAGCCAGAGGATGATGGCGGAATGATCGGGCAGCATAACGGTTTCTAGTCGCCCGATGGGCCGGCCGAGGTCGACCGGCACGGGCGGGGTGAAGGTCTGGCCGGCGTCGGCGGAAGTGCGGGCATGGACGCGGGCGACGCCCTCGGCGGCGGTGAACCAGCAGACAGTAACGGACGCGTCGAGGGCATCAGCGGCGGGACCGTTGACGGGACAGGCGTGGATTTTCCAGCGGTCATCGCGGAGGGCGGCGGAGGGACTCCAAGTGCCGGCTTTGAGATCAAAAAGGCTATAGCGATTGTCGCGAATTTCCTCGGCGGTGTGGCCGCGATAGGCGGCGAACACGCGGTCGCCCGGTAGAACCGCGAGGGTGTTTTGGCAGCACGTGCACACATCGGAATCGACGGTCCAATCCTGCAAGGTAGCGCCGTCGGGCGCGAGCAGGCGGGCGAGGAGCTTCATCGACGGAGCGTAGGGCGTGTTGGGATCACGCGCGGAGTTGTGGTCGAGTTTGACGTTGCGGGTGGGTTTTGGGTTGAGCGCTTTGGGGTCGCTGACCTGAGTGCTCTCGAGCCAGACGGCGAGGGTTCGGCCCTGACTTAGTGGGGCGAGGGCGACGAATTCGTGGCCAAGTCGGGTCGGCGTGCGCCAAGTGCGACCTGCGTCATCGGAGCGGTGGAGAACGTTTGGGCCGTGGGCTTCAGGGTGGCGTGCCAGAGGGTGCGCGAGTTGGGTGCGGTGTCGGCGGGGGCTGGGCCGTAATAGGTGAGGTGTAGCGTGCCGTCGGGCGCGCGGGTCAGGCTCGAGCACTGTGAATCAGCCGGTGCGGGCGTAGGAAGCGTTTCGAGCGACTTGGCAGGGGCTAGAGCAGGAACCAGCGCATTGAGGAGAAAAAGCGAGAGAACGTGGCGCATTACGAAGGATGTTTAAGAGCGAAAGATCGAGCGAGGCACGGATAAAAGAACGGCTCGCTAAACGGTGTAAATTTTGACCGCGTCCATAGCCGCTTAGACTTGGGCGCCGGTAGTTCATCGATCAAAACCTCAGTTCTAGCACCTTTAAAAAGCGGACTTGTTTTCCTTACTTTAAAAACTTACTAATTACTCATGCAAGCAACGCTTACTTCTAAAGGTCAAATCACCATCCCAATCTATGTCCGCAACCGGCTGAATCTTAAGCCGGGCGATGTCCTTGAGTTTGATGAAACTGCCTCCTTTCTCAAAGCCACCAAAACCATTCCACCCCAAGCTTGGGAGGATTTTGCCAAAGGATGGAAAGACCCTTGGCCCGCCGGCCACACCACGTTTGAGGTGATGGACGACCTGCGCGGCCCTATGGAAATCCCTACCGACGCCGCGCCATGAGAACAGCCATCGATTCCTCCGTGCTCCTCTGCATCCTCCGGCTTCAGGCTGGCTGGGAGCTGTGGCGTGCCACCCTCAACCGTGCCGCCGAAGAGGGCAGCTTAGCGCTTTGCCCCGTCGTTTTTGCGGAGTGTTCTATCGGGTTTGCCAGCGCTGACGAGGCACTCGCCAGGTTTGACGCCCTCGGTATCGCTTACGATCCCATCACACCCGCCGCCGCTTACCTCGCCGGCCAGATGTTCCTGCGCTATCGGCGCGAGGGTGGGCCACGCCAACAGCTCATCCCCGACTTCCTCATCGCCGCCCACGCTACGGTGCAGGCCGACCGTCTCGCCGCCCTCGACCGCGGCTACCTCCGCACCTACTTCCCTGCTTTGGCCCTGCTCACTCCCTCTGCTTAAAAGTTCGAAATGCCAGCGGCTCGACCTTTTCGTCCGCATGTTAATCTACCTGCGCCATAA
>RGAX01000267.1 GCA_009919985.1 Opitutaceae bacterium | reverse complement strand
CTTTTTACCTGTCATCCCCTCGGGCCGCTACGTGCAAGAAACCTTACTCGTACGCCTCAAGCGCAAGCTCGGCATCGCTGCTCTCTCGCCGATCCACCGCATTGATCGCGAGACAGCCGGCCTTGTCGTTTTTACCGTGCAGACAGCGACACGTGGGCGTTACCAAAATCTCTTTTTGGACCATGCGATTGAGAAACACTACGAAGCGATCGCACCCGCGCGCCCCGAGTTGGCCTTCCCGATGGTGTACCGCAGCCGACTTGAGGAAACCCCCGAGCGTTTCATGCAAGTGCGCGAAGTCGCCGGCCCGCCCAACGCCGAGACGCGCCTCGCTTTGCTCGAGACGCGCGGCGCGTGGGCGCGCTACGGACTCACGCCAGTCACGGGCCGCAAACACCAGCTCCGGGCGCATTGCGCCGCGCTCGGCATCCCGATCTGCCACGACCAGATTTATCCCGTGCACCAACCGGAAAACACCGACGACTACCGCCGCCCGCTGCAACTGTTGGCCAAGTCCCTCGCATTCACCGATCCGATCAGCGGCAACCCGCTACGCTTCACCAGCGAGCGGACGTTACTGTGGCCGACGTCTTGATAGCAGCGAGCCTCACTAAATCGCAGTTTAGGCTTATCGAGGTGCTACAAAAACTGATGGGCTTTGAAGGAAAGAAGAAATTGAGTTTCCCGTATTTGGCTAAAGTACCGCGGGTTACTTTGGACGGTAGGGGTTTTACAGCCGGGAGCAGCCGGAGAGGTCGGCCATCTTGCGGTCGAGCGTCAGGACCGTGGTTTGTCGCTGGTCGTAGTCGAGGGTGATGAGGCGGTCGGTGAGGCCGGGTTCCTTGATCTCGCGTAGGACGTCGAGCACGGCGTCACCGTGGAGGGGCTCGACGAGACCACTGGTAAGCACGCTGAGCATGCCTTGGCGTGTATCAGTCTTGCTCACGCCATAGTGGTGCTGGAGCACGGCGTAGGCTTCTGCGATGACGATGTTGGCGACTGTGATCGGCTGAGGCTGCGATTCGCGAATCGTGGTCAGCCGTTTCAACGTGGCCTGATAGTCCGCCGCCGGTAGGCCGGTGAGGAGGCGGACAAAGATCGAGGTATCAATCCCGTAGGCGGGCATGGTCCTTGGTGGCGTTGCGCCACTTGGCTAGATCTAGTGCGGGACGGTACGGCGCGATTTTCTCCCGGAGCGGGCCGAGTTTGCTGAGGTCGATTCCGACCGGCGCCAGTCGCCATGCGTCGTGTTCGTGAATCAGATCAAGGTAGTCGCCGGGTTTGACGCGCATCGCTTGTAACGCCGCCGCGGGGAAGGTCGCCTGACGCTTGGCGGTGATCTTGATGCGGAGCTTGGTCGGCATGCTTGGTAAATCGTCAGTGCCTTACCCGAATGTCAAATGGGTAAGGCGAAGCGTGTCGTGTCAGGGGGGGAGGTTTCCCGTTCAATCGCGCTATCGATCAGCGTGGCGGGCGTTAGAGGTTCTTGTCCGTCACCGCGCCTTCGGAGACGGTGCTGACGAGCTTCGCGTATTTGGCGAGGACGCCGCAGGTTTCTTTGAGCGGGAGGGGTTGGTAGGCTTTCATCCGGGCGGCGTAGTCGGCTTCGGGGATGAGCAGGCTCATCGTGTTTTTCACGGCGTCGATCTCGATGAGGTCACCGTTTTTCACGATGCCGATGGGGCCGCCTTTGGCGGCTTCGGGCGTGATGTGGCCGACGTCGAAGCCGTGCGAGCCACCGGAGAAGCGGCCGTCGGTGATGAGGGCGACGTCTTTGATGAGGCCGCGGCCAGCGATGGCGCTGGTGGGGGAGAGCATCTCGCGCATGCCGGGGCCGCCGACGGGGCCTTCGTTGCGGATGACGACGACATCGCCTTTTACCACGTCGCCGCGGAGGACGCCCTGGAGCGCGCCTTCTTCGCTTTCGTAGACTTTGGCGGGGCCTTTGAAATAGAGACCTTCTTTGCCGGTGATCTTGCCGACGGCGCCGCCGGGGGCGAGGTTGCCGTGGAGGACGCGGAGGTGGGTATCCGCCTTGATAGGTTGGTCCCAGGGGCGGATAACGTCTTGTTGGTCCGGATAGGACGGGTAAGGCTTAACGTCCTTGAGGGACTCGGCTACGGTCTCGCCGGAAACGGTTAGGCAATCGCCGTGGAGTAGGCCGCGATCAAGGAGGATCTTCATCATCGGGCGGATGCCGCCGATGCGGATGAGGTGGGCCATGCCGTATTTGCCGAAGGGTTTGACGTCGGCGAGAAGCGGGACGCGGTCGCCGATGGTCTTGAAATCCTGGAGGGTTAGTGGCACCTCGGCGCAGTGGGCGATGGCGAGAAGGTGGAGGATCAGGTTGGTCGAGCCGCCGAGGGCGAGGCAGACGGTGATAGAATTCTCGAAGGCTTTCCGTGTGAGGATATCGCGGGGCTTTATGCCTTTCTGGAGCATGGCCATCACGGCGGCGCCGGCGCGTTCGCAGTCTTCGCGTTTTTCTTTGCCGACAGCGAGTTGGGCGCTGCTGTTGGGCAGGCTCATACCGAGGGCTTCGATGGCGGTGGCCATGGTGTTGGCGGTGTACATGCCGCCGCAGGAACCAGGACCAGGGATAGCGCTGGCTTCGACATCGCGCAGGCCGGCGTCGGAGAGTTCGCCCTTGGCGTGTTTACCGACGGCTTCGAAGACGGAGACGATGTCGAGGGGCTTTTGTTTATCGCAGTCGGCTGCGGCGAAGCCGGGGAGGATGCTGCCGCCGTAAATGAAGACGGCGGGACGGTTGAGGCGAGCAATGGCCATCATGCAGCCGGGCATATTTTTGTCGCATCCACCGATGGCGACGAGGCCATCGAAGCCCTCGGCGGCGACCGCGGTCTCGATGGAGTCGGCAATGACATCGCGCGACACAAGGGAGTAGCGCATGCCCTGCGTACCCATGCTGATGCCGTCGGTGACGGTAATGGTGTTAAAGTAAACGGCTTTGCCGCCGGCAGCATTGATACCTTTTTGCGCGTGCTCGCTGAGCTCGCCCAAGTGGACGTTGCACGGCGTCATGTTACTGGCGGAGGAAGCGACGGCGATCTGAGGCTTCTTGAAATCTTCGTCGGTGAAGCCGACGGCGCGCAGCATGGAGCGGGCGGGGGCGCGATCATGACCGTCGACGACGACGGAGGAGTGCGGACGAAGGGAGTTAGCGGTTTGGCACATGGGAGAAAAAGAGGGAGCAAAGAGCTGACCAATGCGCGGAGGGGCGAGCAAGCGCGTTTGCGGGGCGGTTTGAGGGGGTGTTGAGCA
>RGAX01000266.1 GCA_009919985.1 Opitutaceae bacterium | reverse complement strand
CTCCTCGCCGCCGGCAGCAGCACGCGCATGGCCGGTGCCGTTGCCGATAAAATTCTCGCTCCCCTGGCCGGTCGCCCCGTCTTCGCGCATTCTGCTGCCGCCTTTGCCGCCAGCGGAGTCGCCGATTTCTACGTCGTGGTTTACCGCGACCAACGCCAGATGCTCACCCTTTCGGCGCACACACCTACTCCCAGCGTCCTCGTCAAAGGCGGCGCTGAGCGCCAAGACTCAGTCGCCGCCGCCCTCGCCGCACTTCCGCCAGACATCGCCTACGTCTTCATTCACGACTGCGCCCGCCCACTCGTGAGCCCCGAACAACTGGTCGCCCTCCACAAAATAGTCATCCGCGAGCACGCCGTCGTGCTTGCTCATCGCGTCACCGACACGATCAAAAAACACCGCGGTGATGCCCGTCTGCGAACCCTCGAGCGCGAACGCCTCTGGGCGATGGAAACTCCGCAGGTCTTCTCCCGCGACCTCCTCGATCGCGCCTACGCCCGCGTAGCCAAGAAAAAACTCCGCGTCACCGACGACGCCCAAGCCGTCGAAGCCCTCGATCACCCGATCGCTCTCCTCGAAAACACCTCGCCCAACCCTAAACTCACCACGCCCGGCGACCTCGCCTACCTCGAATTTCTGCTCGCTCGTGCTTCCGAGGCGGCCCCAGCCTGCGAGTAATATTTACGGCACTACTGCATGAACCTCCGCATTGGCCACGGCTACGACATCCATCGCCTCGTCCCCGGCCGCCCGCTTATTCTCGGCGGCGTCCGCTTCGCCACCGACTACGGCCTCGACGGCCACAGCGACGCCGACTGCCTCACCCACGCCATTTGCGACGCACTGCTAGGGGCCGCGGCCCTCCCCGATATCGGCCACTTTTTTCCCAACACCGACGCCGCCTACAAAAACATCGACTCGCAACTCTTGTTGCGGCGGGTCATCGGCGAACTCGCCGCCCGACATTACACCCTAGTCAACATCGACGCCTCCCTCATCGCCGAGAAACCCAAAATCTCGCCCCATCTCGCTGCGATGAAATCCGCCCTCTCCGCCTCCACCGGTCTCCCAATTGATTGCATCGGACTTAAAGCCACCACGAATGAAGGTGTCGGCCTTTTTTTCGCGCTACCGCGCCCTTCTGAGTCTCCTGCCATGTTTAATCCTGATGTTTCTAGCCTTCGGCTTCACCGCATGCGCGCCTCGCGAAACTCCGATCGTCTCCGGCACCACCACCCAAACACTTCATCGCGGCATCGGCAACGACCTCGCCGACCTTGATCCGCATCTCGCCACGCAGGCCGCCGACTACAACGTACTCTCCGCCCTTCTCGAGGGCCTCGTCGCCGAAGACCCCGTGGATTTACACCCTGTGCCTGGCGTCGCCCAATCCTGGACGATCTCGCCCGACGGCCGTACCTATACGTTCCACCTACGCACCGACGCCCGTTGGTCGAACGGAGCTTCCGTCACCGCTGGAGATTTCGTCGACTCATGGCGCCGCATGTTGACGCCCACACTCGGCGCAGATTCCGCGAATCTTCTCTACATCATCCAAGGCGCCGAGGCCTTCCACAAATCGACTGCGCCGTGGTCCGCCGTCGGTCTCGCTGCGCCTGATGCGCGCACCTTCATCGTCACCCTCGAGCATCCCGCGCCGCACTTCCTCGCTCTGCTTAACCACACCGCTTTCTTCCCTGTGTATTTACCCGCCATCGAAAAAAGCGGCTCCGCCACAGACCGCGGCAACCCTTGGGCCCGACCCGGCACTTTCGTCGGCAACGGCCCATTCAATCTTAAAACCTGGCGCGCGGGCCAAGTCATCATTGCGGAAAAATCACCCACGTATTGGGACGTCACCAACGTACGGCTAAACGCCATCCACTTCCACGCCATCGAGTCCGTCGACACCGAGGAACGTGCCTTCCGGGCCGGTCAGCTCCACCTTACAGAAACCGTCCCGCCTGGCAAAATCGACAGCTACCGCAAGAGCTCTCCCGAACTCCTCCGCATCGATCCGCTGCTGGGCACTTATTTTTTTCGCCTCAACGTTAACCGTCCCCCGCTCACCGATCCACGCATCCGCCGCGCCCTCAGCCTCGCCCTCGACCGCACCGCCATCGTCGAGAAAATCCTCCGTGGCGGGCAACTGTCAGCCCTGCGCCTTGTCCCGCCGGCTCTGCTAGCGTCGCCCATCGACGCACTTCCCTCAGCGGCGCCCGGCGCCGCCGCCGCCCTACTAGCCGAAGCCGGTTATCCCGGCGGCCGTGGACTTCCACCGCTCGACCTGTTGTTCAACACATCCGAAATCCACCGCACCATCGCCGAAGCCGTGCAAGAGATGTGGCGCCGCGAACTTGGACTGGAGGTCCGACTCACCAACCAAGAACTCAAGAGCACGCTCTCCGCCCGCCGCGCCGGTGATTTCCAAATGCTTCGCTCCGTCTGGACGGCCGATTACGCCGACCCTACTTCGTTTCTCTCTATCTTTACCACCGCCAACGGCAACAACTACACGGGCTGGGCCGACTCCGCCTACGATGCCGCGCTCTTCGCCGCCGCGCGCACGAGCGAGCTGGTCGCGCGTAACGCTCTATTCAATCAAGCCGAACGCATCCTCCTGGATGCCGCTCCGATCATCCCGATTTTTCACTATACCCATGTGTTTCTGCTACAACCATCCGTGCGCGGCTGGAATTCGACGGTGCTCGATCACCACCCCTACAAACACGTCTGGCTCGAGTCGCGCTGAGGTTGAGCTCAGGGCTCGAGCCCAAATTTTCGCGGGTCAAAACCCCGCGCCGTCAGCGCAGCACCCAGAGCCTTCAAATCTAACCGCGCGCCCTGCTTAATTCCATTTGCGCGAAACCAGCCTTGGTTTGTTTCAACAACAAACTGCAGCCGCTGGCTCCGAGACGGCAGCGATTTCTCGTCAAAAGGATAGGCGGGGTAATATTCCACCAAAGCCCCCTCTGGGCTGAGGTACGCGATATCCAGCGGCGTCGGTGTGTTTCGCATCCAAAAGCTCATTGGTTGCGGACGTTCAAAAACAAACACCATGGCGTCATCTGCTCCCAAATCGCGGCGCTCCATCAAACCACGCTCGAGCTCCTTCGGCCGCACCGCCAACTGCATCCTCAGCGCTTTTCCGCCTAGGTTAATCGTAAACCAGTCCGCGACGCCCTTAGGTTTTTGTACGACGCTGGATTTTCCGGCAGCCGACTCCACTTGGCCACAGGCAGAAAACAGCAACGCCGAGGCGACCGCCGCTACCTTGAACGTGCATGAAACCGGATTTGCGTTCTTCATCAGCTCCGTGGCTAATCATGC
>RGAX01000265.1 GCA_009919985.1 Opitutaceae bacterium | reverse complement strand
CGAAAGCGTTTTGACGAATGCGCAGACGCTGGCGCCGGCGGAAAATTTTCCGCGTTTTATTGTGCCTGGACAGGAATCGGCGATGAATGCGCTCAATGCGATGCACCGGCTGCATTATCCACCGGTGTGGCTTGATTATCCGCACCGCGACCCAGCGGCAGGACTTTGTACGTTGTGGGATGAGTGGCTCACGGGCGCGTGTTTGTGGGCGGATACGGCCGGAATTTTGGTCTGTGATGGAAAAGTCACGATTACGCAGCGACTGAAGAATTCGTTTAATCACAAGATCATCGACGCCGAGGGCTACGTTGCCACGCACCAGCACGAGGGCATTGGGCATATCTTGGGTTGGCCGTTTCCGTATTGGATCGGCAGTCCTGGTGCGGCGGGGGTGCATTTTTCGGCGGAAGGGACTAAGTCGGCCGTGTTGACCAAGGGAGCGCCGGTGGCGACTAAAGCCGAGGGCTGGACGCTCGTCGGCGCCGAAGATCGCGGCATCAACGAGACGGGTTGGCAGCTCGCCTTGTCGAGTGCGCAGGCTTCGGCCACGGTGGTGCTGGGCGTGATTGATCCGCGCGTGTCACCTTTCATGCAACTGCGCTGGTCGGCAAAAAATCTCGGTGCCGCGCAACCCTCGCTTGAGTGGGAAACAGAAGAGCAGTCAGGTTTTACGGCCGCGCGCCGGATTCCGATACCGTTGCCGGCTGGTCCGGCGGGTACCGTCGCCATCGAGATGTTGCCGTTATATCGACATCCTCTTTGGCAGGGTAAAATCACGCGGCTACGTTTGAATTTCGACAATGCCGCACCCGGCGCCGAGGTCGTGGTGCAGGCCCTATTTTCGCAGTACGACACACGGCATAATATCAACAATTTCGATTACATCCGCGGCGCGATCGATGTGTTTTTGTGGACGGGTGACCTCGAGTTTATGCGGGCCGAGTTGCCGCGTCTGCGCCGAGCGTTGCGGTTTGCGCAGACGGAATTTCGTACTCGTGAAAACAACTGCGTACTCACGACTTGGGTCGGTCATGAAGGGACTTCCGGACTCGTGCTTAAAGCCGATGGCTCAAAAACCATTCTGCATGGCACGGGCGTCGGTAATAACTACTGGGATCTTTTGCCCTTCGGCCACAAAGACAGCTACGCGACGATTCGCTATTACGATACCCTGGTGCGAATGGCGGCGTTGGAACGCGATATCGCTCGCCATCCTGAATGGAAATTTTCGAATGAAATCGAGCGTTTTGATCCGGCGGATCTAGAGGCACATGCGGCCGCCGTAAAAGCGGAGGGCAACCGGATTTTCTGGAGCGAAGAAACGGGGCGTTTCGTCGCGGGGCCGGACGCAAACGGCGAACGTCATGACTACGGATTCACGTTTCTTAATACGGATGCGATTCACTACGGTTTCGCGACCGACGCGCACGCCCGGGCGATTTTAGATTGGCTCGACGGCAAACGCATCGTGGCGGGCGATACCTCGACCGGCACCGATATTTATAAATTTCGTTTTGGCCCGCGTAGTACGACCCGCCGCAACGTTGATTACTATTTCTGGGGTTGGTCGCGGCCGGAAACCATTCCCTTTGGGGGACAAGTGCAGGACGGCGGGGCGGTGTTGGGTTGGTCGTTTATGGATTTGAGCGCGCGGTTAAAGGTCGCCGGACCCGATGTAGCTTGGGCGCGCTTGCGCGAAATCACGACGTGGTTCGACAACGTCCAAGAGGGTGGCGGTTACCGCGCATACTATAAAAAACAAGGCGCCGCGCTCCAAGGCGATGGCGCGGCCGGTGGCTTAGGGCTAGACCGAGAATTTTTTGAATCGTTGCTCGTGCCGCAGATTATGTTGCGCGGATTTCTGGGTTTCGTGCCCACGGTGGACGGCTGTGTCATCGATCCCAAGTTGCCTAAAGATTTTCCGTCGCTCTCGATCGATCGGATCCGCGTCAAAGGCCTCGTGCTCGCTGTGACCGCGAGCGCTGATGAGATTGTTGTGCGTAAAGTTTCTGGTGAGACCAATGGTCTCTTCGCGATCGTGGCGCCCGGATTCAAGCCGGTGCCACCGATTGACTGGGCGCGCACGACAGAAGTGCGACTTATGCGTTAACAACTTTCGCGCGCTTCGGCAGGCGAAGCGCGCTTCGGTGTTGTTTCATAAACCGGCGATGGCCCAGCCCTTGCGGTAGGTGCGACGGACGTAGGCGTTGGCGGCTTTTTCGTTTTCGAATTGGAGCTTAGCGGCGTTCCATTGCAGCGTCGTTTGCGGGAAGCGCACTGCGACACTGCCGAGTAGAACGGCTTCTGTGAGCGGGCCGGAGTAATCGAAGGATGCGAGTGGTTTGCCGGGGCCTCCGACGATGGCTTCCGCCCAATCGCTCCAATGGTGCGTACCGGCGATCTCGGGAATTTTGTAGTCGGCAAACTTCACCTCAGGGAAAAGTTTTGGCGTAGCGATGTGCGGGACGAGGAGCACGCCCTCGGTGCCGATGATGATTGAGCCTTGATCGGGTTCGGCCTGGCGCTTCGTTTTACCAGCGCGGCCGGTGTCGTCGACGGTGGTCATCGTCGTGGCGTTCTTGGTGGCGATGAGCGCGCGGATTTCCGCGGGCGGGCGTTGGTCGCCGTCGTACCAAGTGACCGCGACGGTTTTATCCGCTGTGTACGGCGTGCCAGGAAAAACGTAGCGGATGACGGCGTCGGTGGCCCAGTTCCAGCGATCGGGAGCGGGGCCATCGGAGCGCACGGACAGCGGCGCTGTGAGGGCGACGGCTTCGAAGACGGGATCGAAGATGTGGCAACCCATGTCGCCGAAGGTGCCCGTGCCGAAGTCGAGGCGTTTGCGCCAATTGCTGGGATGATAATAGCCGGGGATGTAGGGACGTTCGGCGCCGTTACCAAGCCAGAGGTCCCAGTTGAAACCTTGAGGTACAGGTGCGCTGGAGACGGGCGGGGCCCCGACGTCGCCCCACTTTTTATTACTCCAGGTGTGAACTTCTTTCACTTTGCCGATGGCGCCGCTGTGAACGATGGCGACAGCTTGGCGGTAAACTTTCTGCGAGTGAATCTGGATGCCCATTTGAGTGATGAGCTTTTTCTCGCGGGCGAATTCGGTAAGCACGCGCGTCTCGTAGATGTCGTGCGCGAGGGGTTTTTGGCAGTAAACGTGTTTGCCGAGTTGCATCGCGGAGTAGGCGATGGGCGCGTGCATGTGGTCGGGCACGGAGACGTTGCACGAGTCGATGTTGCCCTGCTCTTTGTCGAGGAGTTGGCGCCAGTCTTGGTAGACGCGCACGTCGGGGAACATGGCTTTGACGTCGGCGACTTTGTTGAGATCG
>RGAX01000264.1 GCA_009919985.1 Opitutaceae bacterium | reverse complement strand
GGGCGCGAGGGTGAGAAAGAATTCACAGGAGTTGGTGTCGGGGCCGGCGTTGGCCATGGAAAGAATGCCAGCGGAGTCGTGGCGAAGGCCGGGGGTGAATTCGTCAGGGAAGTGGTGCGGAATGGGGTGCGCTTCGTCGTCGGTATCTTTGAGGCCGGGGTTACCGCTTTGCAGTACGAAGCCCGGAACCACGCGGTACCAGGTGAGCCCGGTGTAAAAAGGTTGGCCGTTGCGCGGGGCGAGCGTGCCTTCGGCCAGGCCCACAAAGTTAGTGCACATGAGCGGCGCGCGCGTGAAAAAAAGCTCCGCGGTGAGTGTACCGCGCGGCGTGATGAACTCGGCGTAGAGTCCGTCGGGCAGTTGCGGCGCGGCGGCCCGAGCAGCGGCGAGTGCGAGTGAGGAAACGAATAGGGCGGCGAGCAGGCGTTTCATGCTACGATGCTGCCGAAGTCGGCGCGCCGCGACAAGCTCCGGCGCGGACGAGATAAAACCTAGGTGAGGCCACCTGCGCACAGGAGCCGCTCACGCGACCTCACCCGAAATCGATTACGGCAGAAACGAGCAGATGTATTCGCAAAGGCCGGCCGGGACGGCGATCGTGAAACCGCTTTTGCCCGGAACGTCAAAATACGTGCCGGCGGCGTAGGTCTTGGTAGCGCTCTGGCCGTCGAGCGTGACGGTGCAGGTGCCGGCGACGATTTCCATGCGCTCGGCCGCATCGGTGCCAAAGTGGTAGGAACCGGGGCGGATGAGGCCGAGGGTTTTCTTCGCACCGTCAGCGAAGAGGACCGTGTGGCTAACGACATTGCCGTCGAAATAGACATTGGCCTTGGTGTGAACGGTGACGCTGGTGAACTGGGTCGGGAGGGACATGGTGGAAGGAAGTGATGGGAAGCGTGAAGGACCAAGCGCGCGGGAGTCGAGCGCGAGGACGAAGCCCCGAGACATTTTTTTTGTGAGTTGGGATTGGGCTCTGGATATGCCTGTGCAGCGTAGTTAGCTTAGATTTTCTCAACACGAAATTTTTTCATGAAACTCTGTTTACGATTTCTGCTGTGTGCAGGTGGGTTGATGGCCTTTGCGGCAAAGGTGGGCGCGGAGACGCGAACACTGACACGCGCGCATGCGCACAACGACTACGCCCATACCCGGCCGTTGTTTGATGCACTCGACGCCCACTTTGGGAGCATCGAAGCCGATGTATTTTTGGTGGATGGAAAACTGCTCGTGGCGCACGAGCGCAAGGCACTAACGCCGGAGAAAACCCTTGAGGCTCTTTACCTCGAACCCCTGCGCGCGCGCATCAAATCGAACGCCGGGAGTGTCTATGGTGATGGCGTGGGCGTGACGTTATTGATCGACGTGAAGACAGAGGCGGGCACGACGTACGCGGCGTTGCATCGGGTGTTGGCGGGATACGCGCAGATCGTGACGTGCTATGAAAACAGCGGGGTAAAACCGGGCGCGATCACGGTGATTATTTCTGGCAACCGGGCGCGGGCGGCGATGGAGCAAGCGGCGGTGCGCTACGCGGCGATGGATGGCCGCTTGGGAGATTTGGAAGCGCCCCTCAGCGCGCCCAGTTTGATTCCGCTCGTGAGCGATACGTGGGCGAAGCTTTCGAGTTGGCGCGGCGACGGAGCGTTACCTGAAGCCGATCGAGAAAAAATTAAAACCCGCGTGCAGCAGGCCCACGCGCAAGGGCGGCGGCTGCGCCTGTGGGCCGCACCCGATACGCCCGCAGCCTGGGAAATTTTAGACGCGTGCGGCGTCGATCTGATCAACACCGATCAACTCAAAGAACTGGCGGCCTATCTCGAAAAAAAACGCCCCGCGCGGTGAGCGCGAGGCGGGGCGGGATGAAACGAGTCGTCACGCGCCGTTCAGGTGGCGTGGTGACCTAGTTTTTAGAAGCGACCGTTTACGCCGATCGTCACGGTGACAAAGTTGATCGTGGTGCGGCGCATGCGGTCTTTGGAACCGATGTACCAGCGTTGGGGTTCGTTGAGGACGTTGGAGGCGTCGATTGTGAAGCCGAGGTTGGGCTGGTACTGATAACTGGCGCCAAGGTTTAACGTCTTCATCGAATAGCGGTATTGGTTGAGCGCGGGGTAGGTGGGGTTAAACGTGGTGATGTTTTCGCCCGTGAAGTTGTACAGCGCGCGTAGGCTCGTTTTGCCGTAGCGCCAATTAAGCGAGGCGTTGGCGGCATGGGGGATGAAGCCGGCAATTTCGCGGCGCGTGAGGTAGCGGGTGCCTTCGCGCAGGCCGTGTTGGTCGGTCCAGCTGTAGTTGAGCGAGGTGGACAAACCTTTCAGTAAGCCGGGCAGAAATGTGAACTGCTGTTGATAGGCGAATTCCCAGCCGTTGACCGTGACCGTGCCGCCGTTGAAGGAGGTGCGTTCGGTGAACCCAGCGTATTCGCCGTCGTAGCCATTGTTGGGGCCGGCGGGAATGATGCGGGCGTCTTGGTTGGAGACAATAAAGTCGCGGATGTCTTTGTGGAACCAGCCCACCGTCAAGCTGCCCACCGGTTCGAAGTAGTATTCGAGCGTGAGGTCCCAGTTTTTGGCCTGCTGGGGTTTGAGGGCAGGGTTATTGATGGTGAGGCGTTGGTTGGTCTCGTCGATGGTTTCACCAGGCAGGAGATTGGCGAGGGGCGCGCGACCATAACTGGTCGAATAGCTGGTGCGAAATTTGAGGTCCTTGGTGATGTCGTGATAGGCGTGGATACTGGGGAATTTCTGGTCGAATTTGCCGTAGAGAAGACGGTCAGTGTTGGCGTAGTCTTTGGTGGCGGAGCCGATGGGATCGGCAAGTTGTTGGGCCGCGGTAGTGGCGACGCGGGCGCGCACCCAGCCAAAGCTGCGGGTTTTGACGTCCTCTAGGCGGATACCGGCGAGGTAGCCGGTGCGGGCGAGCCAGCCCCGACTGGCGAGGCGGCCCTGAATCATCGCGTAGTAGGCGCCAATGGATTCAGTCACCCCGTTGGTCCCGATGTATTTTTGGCTTTCGTTAAAATACATGTCTTCAACCCAGAGCGAGGGGTCAGCGGGCCGGCCGTCTTTGGTGAGGCCTTCGGCCTGCCAGAACGGAATTTTGCGACCTGTTCTGATCATGTCGTAGCTGACGTAGCTCGCATCGGGCGCGATACGTTGGCTGGGATCGTAGGCAGTGGCGGCTTTGTAGCTCCAGCGGTGACGATCTTTACCCCATTGATCCATCTGCAGCGAGCGCCAGTGGAAGCCGGCCTTCACTGAGGTGGGGGCGGCGATGGGCAGCGTGTAGCGCGCGTCAAAGCGGAATTGTTTCTGCAATTGGTCTTGTTCGTTGCGGGCTTGGGTGAGGCCGTCGGTGGCGCGGGGCAGGTAGTTGTTGGGGTTGGTGAA
>RGAX01000263.1 GCA_009919985.1 Opitutaceae bacterium | reverse complement strand
ATATGTTTGGTCTAGCGGAACCCTATCCACATCTCACTTTTCCCTTCTCACCGGTACGTACTACTAGAGACATAATCCCAAGTTTTCCTACGCCCATTCCATGACGATCAAAGACGCCGAAATCATCGATCTCGCCACCCCGACCGGCCCCATGCGCTCCTATATTTTCCGGCCGCAGGCCCCCGGACGCTATCCTGGCATCGTGCTCTACTCGGAAATTTTTCAAGTCACCGGGCCCATCCGCCGCACCGCCGCGATGCTCGCCGGCCACGGCTTTGTCGTCCTCGTACCAGAGATTTATCACGAATATGAGCCCACCGGCACCATCCTCGCCTACGACCAAGCCGGCGCTGATCGCGGCAACGCCCTCAAAACCACCAAGCCCCTTGACGCCTACGACAACGACGCCCGTTCTGCGCTCGATTTTTTAAAGTCCTATGCGCCATGCACCGGCGCCCTCGGCGTCATGGGCATCTGCATCGGCGGCCACCTCGCGTTTCGCGCTGCGATGAACCCCGGCGTACGCGCAGTAGCTTGTTTCTATGCAACCGACATCCATAAGCGCAGCCTCGGCGCCGGCATGAACGACAACACACTCGACCGCATCCCCGAGCTGAAAGCTGAAGCGCTCATGATTTACGGCCGCCAAGACCCACATGTACCTGCCGAGGGCCGAGCCAAAGTCTACACCGCGCTCGCCGCCGCCGGCGCGAATTTCACGTGGCACGAAGTGAACGGCGCCCACGCTTTCATGCGCGACGAAGGCTACCGCTACGACCCCGAACTCGCCCTCCAATGCTACCGACTCGCCCTCGATCTTTTCCGTCGCAAACTCGGCGACGGCGATCAATTCGATGCCGTCGCCCAACCAACGGAATCAAAACACTGACCGCACGCGCGTTAAATCTTAACGCGCATACTCGGCCGGCACCGCGGTGATCGGACGCAGTTCGATCCCGCGGTAAAAAATTTCCGCGCCTTCGGATTGCAGGATGAGAGGACCCTGATTCACAGGCTCGGGGGTCGGCGCATCTAGTCGCAACGTACGGTGCAAACGCATCACGACTTTGCCGTTTACGATGTGAATACTGTCTTCGCCCATGCACACGAGCTCAACGCTGTTCCACTCGCCCGTCGGCTTCTCGTTGTCAGGTTGTTTCACGCAGCGCCCATCCTGTCCGGGCACTTGCGCAAAAACATTCCACGCACCCATAGGTGCATAATCGTAAACCGCCTTCGTCGTCGCGTTGCCTGTACCTTTGCGCAACACCGAGCGCACAAACACAAACGAGCCAATCGAGTAAAGATCCCCCACGTCACGCTCCTGAATTTGCAGCTCAGTAGACCGCGCCCAAATACGCCCCTCGGCGCCCGGATCCGCGTGCACGCGATACAACAAGCCGCTATCACGCGGTGTCTCAGGACGATCCCGCGGCGGCCACTTTTTTTGCCCCCACTTGAATTGCAACCGGAGATGATAATTAGAAAAACTCTCGCGCGTGCGCAGCTCGCCGAAAACCTGTCCCGAAATCCGAATCGCCGGTTGTCCGTCGATCGTCGTCACGGTGAACACGCCCAATGGGTCACGCCCACTCCCAAGCGGCTGGGTGAATTCGCCCTTCGCGTCCCGCAGCTCGCCCGGTAGCACCGCGCTCGGATGCGGCTTGGCCAGCCATGTCGTCCAACCCTCAAGATCACGACCATTCCAAAGCGGCAACCAATGCGCCTCTTCCGCCAAACCCATACTTAAAACCAATAAAAAAACTACCCCCGCTCTTAGGTAATAAAAAGGCATACCCAAATACCTATGCCTCCGTGCGCCACGCTCAAACTTGAATTCATCGAGGCGAACCCCGCCTCACCTGCGCGATTTGTCCGCTATTTTAATTAGCCACGTGGTAGACAGAAAAAAGCCCGCCGCTACGATAGCGACGGGCTGAGTTTAAAACCTTAAATCTGTTTACTTAGCGGCAGCAGGAGCAACGGGAGCCGCGGGCGCGACCGGAGCGGGAGCACTGGCTTTGATGTCGAGCAAGTCGATTTCGAAGATCAACGTGGCCGAGGGCGGGATGTTGCCACGCGCGTCGTCGCCGTAGGCGAGTTGTGGTGGGACGTAGAGCTTGATCTTGCCGCCCTTGTTCACCTTTTGCAGACCTTCGGTCCAGCCTGGGATGACTTGATCGAGTTGGAATTCAGCCGGCTCATTGCGCTGCACGGAGCTGTCGAACACGGTGCCATCGATAAGCGTGCCAGTGTAGTGAACTTTGACGGTCTCGGTGGGCTTCGGCGCCGCGCCATCGCCTTGCTTCACGATCTCGTAGCGGAGGCCGCTAGGGAGTTCGGTAACAGCCTTGTTTTCCTTCAACTTAGCGAAGAAAGCGGCACTCTGTTTCATGCCGTCTTGCTTCAACTTGGTCATGTAAGCGTCCTGTTTTTTCTTCATGAACTCATCCATGGCGGGACCGATCTTCGGCAAATCATACGGGGAATCTTTGCCGGCGATCGCAGCACCCATACCTTTGAGTAAGGCGTCGATCTCAGAGGCGCTGAAGCCGAGCTCAGAGAGCCCGACGCGTTTACCCATGAACCAACCAAACTCTTCGACGAGTTGGGCTTCCGTGAAAACGGGAGCGGCCGGAGCAGCAGCAGCGGCAGCGGCCGGAGCGGCGGCCGGTTGGCCGGGGATGTTGAGTTTGACCTCCTGAGCGTGGATCGCGGTGGCGGTACCGAGCGCGAGCAAGGAGAGCGTGAGGGCGGACTTGAGTTTCATTTTATGGGTTATGGAGTGCGTTGAATAGAAACGGCAGAGGTCATTTTGTGCCGTAAAACTTTTTGGTGTGCCTGTCCGTCGGGCCAAATGCAACTCATTACTACCCGCTTGTGTCCCCCTGCGTCAAAGGCCACGTTAAGCGTTCGCCATGACCCCCGATCAATTTTGGACCAGCCAAGACGGCCAGATCCTCACCGTTAAGAACAAAGACGAGCGCTCCACCACCCTCACCCTCGCCTTCTGGCCCCGAAATCCTGCCGAACTTGAGTCCCTTAAATCTCTTCTACCAGAGCTGAAATTTACCGAGCGCAGCTCACTCGCCCGCATTGGTATCGAGATGATCCTTCAAGGCCCGCCCGTGATCGAGGGCAACCGGCTCGTCCTCACCGCCGACGCCTTCATCTACGACGCGAGTTTCCCCAACGCCTCCTACTGGAAAAAACTCCTACGGCCCGGCGCTCCCGTAGGTCGTCTTTTTTACGCACCCGCCGCCGCCAAGCTCTCCACCGCAGAAATCTGGGCCGCCATCCAGGCCAACGACCTCAAACTGCCCAACACCATTTCGATCGACTCCCGCGGCCGGGTTTTCCTCACGCCACATCAAGTCAGCTACACGCTCTC
>RGAX01000262.1 GCA_009919985.1 Opitutaceae bacterium | reverse complement strand
AGGGGGTCTTCGGCAGATTTGGCGGCGAAGGTCTTTTTGCCTCCGCTCGGACCGACGGGCGTGGTGGGGGTGTTGGTGGCGAGGGGCGCAGCGGCGGAGACTGCAACGCTGGCGGCAGCTTTTTGCTTGGCGCGGGCTTCGCGTTCTTTGGCGAGTTCGGCCGCGAGGGCAGCTTTCTGTTTGGCGCGGGCTTCGCGCCAAGCCGTGAAGCCCGCATAAATTCGGTCGATTTCGGTACCGATGTCGCGGGTGAAAATATACAACATCGCAGCGGTGTAAATCACGCCGAGCATAAGGGCAGAGCCGATGGGGCCGGCCGGTTCGTGCAAGAGGCCTTCGTAAAGGCCTTTGCCGATGTATCCGCCTGGCCCGCTTGGGAAGTAATTACTGAATTTGAAGAAATCGACCATCGACCACAGTCCGCTGAAGGCTGCGATAGCGATGACCATGGTCACGATGCGCGTGCCGGTGAGGTGGCGGCCGGCCTTGATGGCGAGATAGACGATCCAACCGAAAAACACCGGAATCAGCCACGTGCTGGCGCCGAGGCTAAACAATAAAATATAAATACTTTCCGCACCGATCCAGCCCATGGGGTTTTTGGGGCGCGGGGCGGTGCTGATGTGGCTGCTTTGCAGCGGGTCATACGCTACGAGCGCGACCGCGATAAAGACTCCGACCAAAAGGAAGCTCAAGGCGATCGGCCAATTTGGCTGGTAGCGCGGGGCTTTGGCTGAGGGTCCGTCGTTTGAGTTTGAAGTCTCGGGCTTGGGCATTTGTGTGAGCGGACTCTGAGTCTGCGGATTGCACGCTAAGCTTCAGGACGGTCAAATGTAAATCCCCCCGGGGCATTTTCACAAAAATCACGTTTTTATCCACATGCCCGAAGTCCTTCTTTTTCGCCCGCTTTACCAAGAACGCGTCTGGGGCGGGCGTGTCCTCGAAACTACGCTCGGCCGGGCTTTGCCGCCAGATCGACCGATCGGCGAGAGCTGGGAGATTGTCGACCGCCCCGAGGCGCAATCCATCGTCGCCGACGGCAAATGGGCCGGGCTCACGCTGCGCGAGTTGATTCTGCGGCACGGCGCGGCGGTTATGGGCCCGAAGTGGCCAAAGGAAAAAACGTTTCCGATTTTGGTGAAGTGGCTGGATTGCCGCGAACGTTTAAGCCTCCAAGTCCATCCGCCGGCCGCGGTCGCAGGTGAACTCAAGGGCGAGCCTAAGACGGAAAACTGGTACATCGCTGCCTCCAGCCTCGGAGCTGAGTTGATCGTCGGGCTCAAAAACGGCGTGACCCGCGAGCAGTTCGAAGCCGCGATTACGACCCAGACCGTGGAAACCTGCGTGCACCATTTTCCCGTGGCTGCGGGTGATTCCATTTTAGTTCACAGCGGACAAATCCACGCGATCGACGCCGGTAATCTCATTTTAGAGATCCAGCAAAATTCCGACACTACTTATCGCGTCTATGACTGGGGCCGCCTCGGACTCGACGGTAAACCTCGCCAAATGCATGTCGCGCAATCCCTTCGTTCCATCGATTGGCAGGATTTTGAGCCGAAGCCCGTGCGCGCTGCGCCGACCTCGGGGGTGATCGCCGATTGCTCCGAATTTAGCATCAAACGCACCGTGCTCGGCGCCGGCGAGCGCCTCCACCTTTCTGGCGGCGAACAACCCCGCTTGCTTAGCGTCGTTAGCGGGCGGGTCAGCGTCGGGGGAAAACACCTCGAGCCCGGCGCCAACGCGCTCGTGCCCTATGGCGCTGCGTTCGCCTTTACCGCCGAGACGACCTCGATTGTGCTCGTGACAGAAAATTTCGCAGGATGATCCTGACGAATGTTGCTTCGCGTGGGCTCACTCGCCGCCCCACGCGCGGCGGCTGCCTCCTGCGCTTGATCATGCTATTGGTGATCGCTGGGGCTGTGCTGGCGCTCGCGTGGATGACGTTGTTGCCGCTGCTATTTACCCGAGCGCTGCAGGAACGCACGGGCTTCAAGGCTGACGTCGCGAGCGTCTCGGCCAATCCGTTCACCGGTCGCGTCACCGTGCGCGGACTCATCGTATTAAATCCAACCGCGTTTCCTGTGAGCGATTTTTTGCAACTGCGCAGCGCGGAAGCCGAACTTAGTGTCTGGGGGCTCTGGGATCAGCGTATCGTGTTCGATTCGCTCGACCTCGATGTGCGCCAGCTCACGCTCGTCTCGCGTCGCGCCGGCGACACCAATATCGCTGCCTTTCGCGCCGCGTTGGTCGATCCGAGCGCGTCCACCGCGGTATCGACTCCGTTGCTAATCCGGCGCTTGCGCCTGCGCTTCGACACCTTGGGGCTGGTCGATCACGCCGCCCTGCCGCCTCGCCTTCACTCGTATCGACTCGGCTTGGACCAGAGCTACACCGATGTTACCAGCCTCAAGCACCTCTTCTTGCCCGCCGTGCGGCGCGTGCTCGAGGAAAAAAACGTCACCGCAGCGTTAGCGGATTATTTCCCGCAGGAAATCTCTGGCCCGCCTCCAGCTCCGTCAAAAACAGGCGAGAACTGGCTTAATACCGCTGAGCGTAAGACCCTCGAAATTTTCCGTGGGTTGCGCGACAAGCTTGAAGAAACCAGGAAGCCGTAGTGTCCCCTTGGCTGACCTCGCGGCCCAGTTGGCCACCGCCAAGAAAGAAGTGGCCGATAATTACGACCGCTTCATGCGCACCGCCGCGGACCTCGAAAATCTTCGCAAGCGCACCCTGCGCGAAAAAGAAGAGCTGCGTCTCTTCTCGGCCTCTCGCGTCCTCGAGGATCTCCTGCCCGTGATGGACAACCTCGCGCTTGGTCTCACCGCCGCGAAGCAGCCCAACGCTGACCTTAAAACCCTCACCGGCGGCGTCGACATGGTGCTCACGCAATTCAAAAGTGCGCTCGGTAACCACGGCCTTAAAGAAATCCATCCTGCCGGCCAGCCCTTTGACCCGCATCAGCATGAAGCCCTCTCGCACGCGCCGAGCCCTGAGGTGAAAGCGGAACACGTACTTAACGTCATCCGCACCGGTTATTCGCTCAACGGTCGCCTACTCCGGCCCGCCTCCGTAATCGTCTCCAGCGGTCCCACCGCCGCAGCCAAAGAAACCGTCATCTAACCTATCCGCTGTTTGCGCTTCGCGCGCAACTGGCACCCCCGATCTCTATGGCGAAGGAAGATTACTACGAACTCCTCGGTGCGCCAAAAGGCGCGACCGAAGAAGAACTCAAGAAGGCCTACCGTAAAAAGGCCGTGCAGTTTCACCCCGATAAAAATCCGGGCAACAAGGAGGCTGAGGAAACATTTAAAAAAGTTTCCGAAGCCTACGAAGTCCTGAAAGACCCGGAAAAGCGCGCCGCTTACGACCGCTATGGTCATGCCGCCTTCCAAGGTCCCGGTGGTGGTGGTGGT
>RGAX01000261.1 GCA_009919985.1 Opitutaceae bacterium | reverse complement strand
TGGCAAGACCCCGTCCCCGCCGCCACCCATCCGCTCGTCGACGCCGCTGATATCACCGCCTTGAAGGCCAAGATCCTCGCCTCCGGCCTCGCCGTCTCTGAACTCGTCTCCACCGCTTGGGCCTCGGCCTCCACCTTCCGCCGCTCCGACAAACGCGGCGGCGCCAACGGCGCGCGCATCCGCCTCGCCCCTCAGAAAGACTGGGAAGCCAACCAACCCGCCCGCCTCACCAAGGTACTCAAAGCCCTCGAAGTCATCCAACACGCCTTCAACACCGCCCAGACCAGCGGTAAGAAAGTTTCTCTCGCCGACCTGATCGTTCTCGCTGGCGCCGCCGCCATCGAACACGCCGCCCACCAAGCCGGCCACCCGATCACCGTCCCGTTCGCGCCCGGCCGCTCCGACGCCACCGCCGAGCAGACCGACGTTGCCTCCGTCGCCGTCCTCGAGCCGCAAGCCGACGGTTTCCGTAACTACACGAAGACCCGCTACACGCTCCCCGCCGAGCAACTCCTCGTCGACAAAGCCCAACTCCTCGGCCTCACCGCCCCCGAGATGACCGTGCTCATCGGCGGCCTGCGCGTCCTCAACGCCAACCACGGTAAATCCCAACACGGCGTCTTCACCACCCGCCCCGAGACGCTCACCAACGACTTCTTCGTCCACCTGCTCGACATGGGCCACGTCGTGAAACCTACCTCGCCCCTCGAAGAACAGTTTGAACTCCGCGACCGCGCCACCGGCGATGTCAAGTGGACGGCGACGCGCGTGGACCTCCTCTTTGGCTCCAATTCGCAACTTCGTGCGTTGGCTGAAGTCTACGCCCAAAGCGACGCCGGCCCCAAGTTTGTCCGCGACTTCGTTGCCGCCTGGAACAAAGTCATGAACGCTGACCGCTTCGATCTCAACTAAGTCCACCCCGTCGAGTCCCCGCCCGACCACCCCTCACCGGCGCACCCACGCATAATCTCGCGGCGGTGCGCCTTTTTTTGCTCTCTACCCATTTCCCCCACCCAAAATTTTGGCGGAGTTAAAATTCCGTAGAAATGGGCTAAAAAATATGAAATTAGGCTTATAATCGCTATTTTTGGCCTATTTTTGGTCAAAAATGGGTCAAAATATCAACTATCCGGTCGGCGCAACCATCCGAGATCTTAGGCCAACGAAAAACTGAGTGATCGTATTCCACCGCAACGAAAAGCGTACCCAACCGGCCGCGCGCGTTAAGACTCAAATAAAGTACTAGCCCCTTATTTTGTGTGAATCCCAGTCGCTTTTAGCTGGCGCCACGTAAGCGAGATGGGTCGTCAAGCGCGCTTTGCAGCAAAGCGTTGATAGCCGTGCGAGTGCCCCAACTTCATCGGCAATTTACCGGGGCTTTTTTCCACTCATGCGCTCCCCTTAAAAGCCTGCGGGACATACCTCCCGCCTCTTCGGTAAATACGCTCCAGCTCCCTTTTAGTTCGCCGTCTACGAGTACTCCGCCTCAGGTGCGCTTGTAATTATTTCTTTAGGTTAACTTGGTCTTTTTTTGACCTTGGCGCAGAGCATATGGTGGGTGTTCCCGAGGTGTTTTACAAAACTCGCTTTGCTCGTTCTGTGAAGGGTAGACACTTTACTCCTTAATATTATACGTAACAAAATTCTGTAGTCCTATTTTGTCGGCATTTTAAAAAATTCCGCGCAAGGTATCTGCGCGGTTCGACGCATAGCTTCTCAGGTTACCTCGGTATTACGAACACGAGTTGAGTTTAAAGAAAGCACTAAGCGCTAGGGCCGGCACGACCAGCTGGCCAGGTCTCGCTACTTAAAGACCAGCTCGGCTAGAGACGAAGCTGCCGGCGCGGGTGAAGCGGTGGTTCACCGATCGGCGTTGGTCTGGGGTGAGCGGTGGGAGCGCGGGAAGCATATCGGCTTTGGCGGTGGCGAGTTGCGTGCGGCAGAGCGCGCGGAACGTATCCCAGCGTTCGGCCAAAAACAGCTCGGCGGCGGCGCGGCGGTCTGAGCGCGTGGCGATATCGGCGGGCAAAGTGATCGGGGCGGAACGGGCCGTCTGCCGAAGTAAGCTGCGCCATTCAGTTAGTAGACGATCGACATCGCCGCGCCCTGCAAATTCTTGGGCATCGACGACCTGGCGGGTGGATTCGTGGGTGGTGACGATGGCGGAGACGACCTCGCTCGCGCCGAAGCCGTAGCCTGGCGGGAGCCCTTCGTGGAGGTAACCCTCGATGGTGGTGCGGCGGTAGGTGCGCTCGCAGAGGGCGGCGAGGCGGCCGAGGCGGCGGGGGTGGGTGCCGGCGAAGCGGTCGGCGGCGAAAAGATTGGCACAATCGAAGAGGAGAGCGTCGAGCGGATAGCGGCGGTCTTCGAGGGCAGCGGCGAGGGCGAGGCCTTCCGGGCCGAGGTAGCAGGCGACGATGGCGCCGCGGGCGGTGAGTTGGAGGTCGCGGTCGAGCACTCCCACGCGTTGCCATTGCCACAGTGGGGTGGGTTGGACGGAGAGGGCGAAGCAGGCCGGGCGGTGCGTGCAAGTGTGGCAGGCTAGAAAAGGGTCGCGTTCGCGGCGAACGAGACGGGCGCGGCCGGTATCGGTGCGATGGTGGCAAGGGAGCGCGGTCGCGGGCGGGAGGCCGGCGGTGGTTTCGGCGCCAAAGGCGACGGGCGTATCGGTGAAGAACCGGGTGGCGCTGGCCGCGGCGAGGGCGGAGGTGGGTGCGCCGGGATAAAGCTGGCGCAGGAAGAACGCCCACGGGAGCGGTGCGGCGCGTTTGAGTCGGAGCGGTGCGGCGCGGCGCAAGCGCGGGGTGGAACTGGAGACGAGCACAAAGCCGTACTCATCGAGGCCGCGGCGGCCGGCCCGTCCGACCATCTGAAGCAAGTCGTGGGGCGGGATCTCGTGCTCAATGGGGCCGAGGTTGAAATGTGACGCGGTGATGAGGACGGAGCGCAGGGAGAAATTGATGCCGGCGCTTAGGCCTAGGGTGGCGAAGACGGCGCGGAGTTGGCCGGCTTTGGCGAGAGGCTCGATGAGACCAGCGCGTTGGGCGTAGGCGAGGCCGCTGTGGTGGTAGGCTACGCGTTGGCGGAGAAGTTTAGTGAGGGCGGGTCCAGCGAGTTGTTCTTGCTCGGGGGTAAGGGAAAGCGGCTCGGCGAGCGGAACCTCGCGGGCGAACTGACGGGCGAGGCGTTCGGCGTCATGGCGGTGCGGGGCAAAGATCAGTACCGGACCGAGGCCCTCGCGGAGGGCGCCGGCGATGCGGCGGGACCAAAAACCTTCGATTGTGCGCGGCAGGCCAGCAATGAGATCGTCGACTTCCACTTCTTCGAGCGGGACGGGGCGCTCGCGGTGGCTGACGACTTCGACCTGGCGGCCTAGGCGTTGAAGCCACGCGGCGACGTCCTGGGGGTTGGCGACGGCGCC
>RGAX01000027.1 GCA_009919985.1 Opitutaceae bacterium | reverse complement strand
GACGTAGAGCCAGGCCCAACCGGAGCCGAAGCGCGTGGCGCCTGCTTTGGCGAAGTCGTCTTTGAATTTGGCGAAGCCGCCGAGCTCAGCTTCAATGGCTGCGGCGAGTTTGCCCTTGGGCGCGCCGCCCTTACCCGGGCCGAGAATCGTCCAGAAAAATGAGTGGTTGCTGTGGCCGCCGGCATTATTGCGCACGCCGGCGCGGATGGCGTCAGGGACCTTGCTGAGATCGGCGATCAAGGCGTTGACCTCAAGCGCGGCGAGGTCGGCGTGGTCTTTGAGCAGGTTGGTGGCGTTGGTGATGTAGGCTTGGTGGTGTTTGCCGTGATGAATCTCCATCGTCTTCGCATCAATGTGCGGCACGAGGGCATCGAGGGCGTAGGGCAGGGCGGGGAGCGTGTAAGCCATGTGTATGGGTGGTTTAGTTTTCTAGGATGAAATGAAAGATAGGAACGGCCAACAGATGCACTGCTGAAGGAGCGCGTCAACTTTCCCCTGCGGGTTCGGCCACGCGTTTGGCTTTAAAAAAAGCCTGCAACAGCTCGCGGCACTCGACTTCGAGGACGCCGCCGGCGGTCAGTTCGACGTGGTGATTGACGCGGGGAAGCTCGTTGAGGTTGGTGGCGCCTCCGAGACAACCCATCTTAGGATCGGGTACCGCGTAGCACACGCGTTGCACGCGTGACATGAGCAGCGCGCCCGAACACATCGGGCAAGGCTCCTTGGTGACGTAGAGCGTGGCGCCTTCGAGTCGCCAGTTACCCAGTTTCGAAGCGGCTTGAGTGATCGCAAGCATCTCGGCGTGGGCGGTGGGATCTTGGGCGCTTTCGACCGTGTTGTGAGCCGCGGCGATGATCTCGCCGCCGACAGCGATCACCGCGCCGATCGGCACCTCGTTTTGGCGCCAAGCATCAATCGCCTGATTGTAGGCGAGACTCATAAAAAAGGTGTCGTCTCGCACCAGTTGCGATGGAAAACGTTTCTCAAACGGGCAGGCGGGCGGCGTGGATGCGGGTGAGACCATGGGTGCGCTTCAGAGGAAAACCTTGACTAAGCCGGGTAAATTCCCGCTTACAAGTGTGCTTTACGCCCTCACCACCACACCGATCCATGATGCTCACCTGTTCTCTTCAAACCCGCGTTAACCATGGCTGACAACGACGCGATCGAAGTTGAGGGCAAAGTGATGGTCGTGCTACCCGGCACGATGTTTAAAGTCCAGCTGGCCAACGGTCACGTGGTTCTAGCTCACATCTCGGGTAAGCTCCGTAAAAATTTCATCAAGATCGCGGCTGGCGATAACGTGAAGATGGAGATGAGCCCCTACGATCTGGAGAAGGCGCGCATCACCTTCCGCATGAAGGAAGCTAATCCCTTGCCGCGCGCTCCGATGCGGCGGCGTTACTAAGCGCCACCAGCGCCCTGCCTTCAACCAAAGCTCAAAGGGCTTTGGTTTTTTTGTGCCTAGGCAATAAGGACGGAGCGCTGGCTTTGACTTGCGGTAACGCTGGGAGTTCAGCGCACTGTTGCAGGCATGGCTCGTCGCTCGACCCCTTCTCGCACCTTGGCGCTCAGTCGCGCGCCCATTGCCTTTGCGGGCGATATCGACGGTTTTATCGCATTTCTTGATCTTGAGCGCGGACTGTCACGGCACACGCGGGAAAATTATCAACGTGACCTCGATCAAGCTGCAACGTGGCTCGCACGGCAAGAGGCGCTGGATTGGCGCACGGTATCGCCCGCACAGGCCAGTGAATGGTTGCACTCACTCTCCCGAGCCGATTTCGCGGTCGCCAGTCTCGCCCGCAAACTGACGGCTCTGCGGGTGTTCGCTCGATATCTCGTGCGTGAGAAACTTCGCGCCGATGATTTTACGACGCTGTTAGCCGGACCGAAGTTAGGGCGTCGTCTGCCTGGGACGCTTTCGGTGGACGAGGTCTCACGATTGCTCGCCGCTCCGGGTGGTGGCGAGCCGGCGGCGTTGCGCGACCGGGCTTTATTGGAGCTTTTTTATTCAAGCGGGCTGCGCGTGACCGAACTCGGTGGGCTCATGCTTCAGCAGATCGATCTCGAGCAGGGTTTTCTCCGCGTATTTGGCAAAGGTTCCAAGGAGCGTGTCGTGCCCATCGGTGGTCGGGCGTGTGCGGCGATTGCCACCTATCTTAGCGCGGGTCGTCCGCATTTCGTGAAGACGCGCACGGGGAGCCAATTATTTTTGAGTAACCGGGGCGGCGCTCTCTCGCGGATTACCTTGTGGTATATCGTTAAAAAACACGCTCGGCGTGCTGGCATTACGCAAAACGTAAAACCTCATCTGCTCCGACACTCGTTTGCGACCCACTTGCTAAGCGGTGGAGCGGATCTGCGTGCGATCCAAGAAATGCTCGGTCACGCCAGCATTGCCACGACTCAGATTTATACCGCCGTCGAGCCGCAGCGACTGTTGGATCAGCACGCCAAATTCCATCCGCGTAACCGCGATTAAGTCTATGCATGCGGTTGCGACGCACCTGCGCACCCTTTAGGCCCACTGGACGCTTGACGACAGGTGGGCACGTGCGGCCCCTTTGCGCCATGGCTACGCCCAACGAGGAAAATTTTACTGACTACAAGCGCGCGGAGAAAAAAGCGCTCGAGCTCTTGGCTGAAATGAAGGCCGTGAGTCCCAAAAAGGTCGATATCGAGTTGGCGCTCATGGTTGCGATTTTCGAGTTACATAAAGGCACGCCGGCGGCGTCTTCGGTGGCGATGATCATCCAAGGTCACTTGAAGCAACTCGTGCCTTATTACGCGACGAAGCAGCCGGCCGGCAATTGATCGCGTGATCTCGCCTGCAATTGTTGGTCAACGTTGCCTCAGTGAGCGCGAGCCCGAGCTCGGGCTAGGTTTGGTCGCGACGGTGGATGTAGCCGCCCGAAGGATCGGCATCGAATTTCCTGCTACGGGAGAAAAACGCCTGTATGCGTTGGGCACCGCGGTTCTAAAACGCGTGGAATTTCGCGCTGGGGAAACGGTCGCCACCCGCACGGGTGAGCCCTTTGTCATCGAGGCGGTCGAGGAAGCGGCGGGCTTGCTTGTGTACGTCGGGCCCGGTGCTTTACGCGTACGCGAAGATGCGATTTCCGATGTCACCAGTGTGAGCTTACCGCAGGAACGTTTGTTGGCCGGGCAGGTGGATCCAGGAGAAGTTTTTGATCTGCGGTACCGTGCGCTGCTAGCTCAGGCCAAATTTCGCCAGTCTGAAGTCCGCGGATTTTTGGGCGGACGTTTGGAGCTGATTCCGCACCAGTTTTATATTTTGCGGGAAGTCGCTTCGCGGCAGATCCCGCGGGTCTTGCTGGCGGATGAAGTTGGTTTAGGTAAGACGATCGAGGCGTGTCTGGTTTTGCAGCGCTTACTCGCGGTCGGGAAGGCGCGTCGCGTACTTATCCTCGTGCCAGAGGCGCTGACGCATCAGTGGTTCGTCGAGCTGCTACGGCGGTTTAATCTGTGGTTCAGTATCTACGATGAGGCGCGTTGCCTCGCATGCGAAGGCAGCGATCCGGGGAAAAATCCGTTTCTCGCGGCGCAACTCGCGTTGGCGGCGGTCCCGTTTCTCGCGGGCAATGAAACGCGGCGCGAACAAGCCGTCGCGGCCGGCTGGGATATCGTGGTCGTCGATGAGGCGCATCATCTCGCGTGGGCGCCGGATGCGGTGAGCCCCGAGTATGCGCTCGTTGACCAACTGGCTCGCTGCGTCGCGGGATTACTCCTGCTCACAGCGACGCCGACCCAGCTCGGTTTGGCGGGGCACTTTGCGCGACTCCGTTTGCTCGATCCCAATCGCTACAACGATTTCGAGGCGTTTCGTGTTGAATCCGAAGGCTTTGGCGCCGTGGCCGCGATCGCGGAAAAAATCGTCGAACAGCAACCGCTTAAACCGAAGGATCATACTACGCTGAGGAAAATTTTTAACCGCGACCCGCAACGGCTCGCCGAGCACCTGGACGCGCTGGTTAAAGGTCGGGCGGGCGCGCGCGAGGCGTTGTTAAAGACTTTGCTCGATCAGCACGGCACCGGCCGCGTGGTGTTTCGCAATACACGTGCCGCGATGACGGGGTTTCCGCGTCGTAAATTTTGTCCGGTGCCGCTTACGGTCGAAAATAATCTCACGCATCTGGCCCGGATCGCGCGGGAGCTGATAGCGGAGGATTCGGGCGCTGACGGCGGCATTCGTTACGCCTTCAAAGAGGACCCGCGTCTCGCCTGGCTGGTAGATTTTTTGAAGACACAGAGCGCGGAGAAAATTCTTCTGATCTGTAAATCGCAGCGCAAGGTCGTCGCGCTCGAAAACGCGTTGCAGGAAAAAATTAACGTGAAGGTCGGCCTATTTCACGAGGGACTGCCGCTGGTGCAGCGAGACCGCAATGCTGCGTGGTTTGCCGAGCCGGACGGGGCCCAATTGCTTATCTGTTCCGAAATCGGTAGCGAAGGGCGTAACTTTCAGTTTTCGCACCATCTCGTTTTATTTGATCTGCCGTTAAATCCTGGACTTTTAGAGCAACGGATCGGTCGTCTGGATCGTATCGGCCAGACGCAGACGATCCGAATCCATGTCCCTTACGTCGCGGGTAGTGGTGAGGAATGCGTGGTCGAGTGGTATCACCATGGGCTTGATGCATTTGAAACGCCGATCCACGGCGGCAACGATTATCAGGAAGCGTTTAAAGAGCGTCTGCTCATTCTCACACGTACTTACGGCGAGGGGCTCAAGGCTGGACGTGACCAACTCGACGCCTTCATCGCGGAAACTACGGTATTCAGAAAAGCGTTGAGTCTAAAAATGCAGAAAGGCCGTGATCGTTTACTGGAACTTAATTCCTTTAATCCGGCGGTGGCCGAGCAGGTGATCGCAGGTGTAAGGGCGGTGGACGCGGATCCTTTTCTGCGGAATTTCCTCGTCGAGTTGCTCGACCATTTCGGCGTGCGGATCAAAGAGCACGAACAAGGGGATATGTTTCTTGATCCGAGCCATGCGTATATCGAGGGATTTCCCTCGATCCCTCGAGATGGCATGCTGGCCACCTTTAGCCGAACGCGCGCCATTGTGCGCGAAGATATTCGTTTCCTTTCGCCCGATCATGCGCTCGTGCAGGACGCGATTGATTTACTGATCGATTCCAAGACGGGGACTTCAGCCTTTGGCTGGATGCGTTCGCCGAAGCCCAATTTGCTGCTGGAGGCTATTTTCCTGCTCGAGACGGTCGCCGACTCGCGGTGGCACGTGGATCAATTTCTCGCGCCCACTCCCGTGCGTGTCGTGGTGGATCTGCGCGGCAATGATCTCACCGCTACGCGACCGGCGGCGGCGCTCGCTGAAGATTTCGTCGATGCCACGCTGCAACGGTTTCTCGAGCGCCCGGGCTTTAATGCGGCGCTCCTCAAGACAATGCTCGAATCCGCGACCGAGCGGGCGGAATCACTCGCGCTCGCTTTGAAGTTAGCAGCCGGTGAGCGGGCGGCGGTCGCGCTGGGCGCTGAGTTGCAACGACTCGTCGATTTGCAACGACTCAACGATCACGTGCGACCCGAGGAGATCGCGTGTTCGCGGGAACAGATGGTGCGCACCAGCGCGGCAATCACCGATGCACGCTTACGCTTGGATTCGATCCGCCTTATTGTTGAAGGTCCACAAGCCTTGGGTTGAGCAAGTCTCTCCGCTGCTGTCAGATTAACGTGTGAGCGGGAGTAGCGCGCGCAGGCTGGGATTGCGCAAAAAAAGTCCGCCCCAAACAACGACGCCTACGATGATGGTGGATACAAAAGGATCCCCTACGCGGACGTGAGTGGCGGTAGCACCGCCGAGGTAAGCGGTCAGCAAAATTGCGCCGAACACCGAGGTGCGCGGAATCGCGTAGAGCACGGTGCAGACGAGTTCGAGCACGCCGAGACTCGGTGCGAGCTGGATCTTCCAGCCGAGGTGTTCGAAGCCTTTGGCGAGATCCGGCGAACCGGAAAATTTCATGGCGGCGCTAAACGAGAGCATCAACACGGGCAGCATGCTCATGATGCGGCCTGTCCAGAGAATGCCTTTCGATGGGGTGACGGGAGTGGAGTTGGAGTCCATGGTCAAAATGGGATGAAACTGGGCGCGCCGAGGGCGAGTCTGTTTTATTTCGCTTTGGCGGGCTTCAGGTCAACGACGGTGCGGATCGCTTGGAGGAGAGTCGCTGCGTCGAAGGGTTTCATTACCATGCCGGCCACGCCGAGTGCCCTGAGTTTTGGCAGTACGGCGTGATCGGCGGGTGAGGGCAACATGATGACCGGAATCGCACGCAACGCCGGTTTCGATTTCAACATCTCGAGCAACTCTAGGCCGCCCATAATCGGCATGCTCACATCCAGTAAAATCAGGTCGGGCAACGCACGCTCCATCGAGAAAAGGGCGTTGTAACCATTGGTCGCACCATCGGCCTCGCAGTCGAAAGGGGCGAGGATAGTAGCGGCGATGGTGCGCACGGTTTTGGCGTCATCGATGGTGAGGATTCTTGGGCGCATGGAAATAATGGGCCGGGCAGCGGTGCGCGGTAAATGAGCACATTGATGGGCCTAACCATGAAAGCAATGGCCGGGCGTGGCGTGATCTGATACGCACTTTTTTGAAGCTGATCCGAAGGTGTGGATTGTCAGCGACGACTGGTGCCGCTAACTCTATGGTCCATGAATGCTTCCTTCTCCTGCTGCCGAGCATGGTCCTTCGTGCTTTTAGCCCTCTCACTCACGTCTCAGCCGATGCGCGCCGCCGAGACGAAACCGGTGGAGCTCCCGGCCGATCCGATTAAGACGATGGTGGGTCGCCTCGAATTGGAGCGGTATAAAGCCACGATTAAAGGCCTCACGCAGTTCGGCGATCGCCGCCAAGGTACGGCTCGCAACCGCGCCGCGCTCGATTGGATCGAGGCGCAGTTAAAGAGCTATGGTTACACCAACACCACGCGGATGAAGTATGAGTATTTCCCGACTGATCCGCGTCGCCCAAGTGGCCCCGTGACGAGCGGCTCACCCGATGCGGCGCAGGGCGGGGGCCGTTATCGCGGCCTCCGCGCCAAAACGGGTGTGAACCAAGATCCCAATTTGCAACCCGATGAAAAGTTGCGTGCGTTAAATTCTCAGCCAGGCGACATCGGGCCGCGCGAACAGGTTTACTGCACGAAAATCGGCACAACGCATCCTGAAGAAATGTATATCGTCGGCGCGCATTTCGACGGTCACGGCTACGGTGAGGCCGCCAATGACGACGGCTCCGGCACGGCCATCGTGATGGAGCTCGCGCGGATCTATATGTCTCCCGACGTGAAGACCGAGCGTTCGATTCGCTTCGTGTTGTGGAATAACGAAGAGACCGGCCTCAACGGCGCCCGCGCCTACGTCGCCCAACGCGCCGCATTGCAAGGCCAAGAAGCGCCTGCGGGTTCGGGCCTTTATCCTGAACCGAAGTGGCTGGGTATGATTCAGCATGACATGATGCTTTTCGATCACGGGGCCCCGCGTGCCGATGGCACGGTTTCAAAGGACCAGCGCCCTGAAGCCGATGTTAACATTGAGTTTCAATCCACCGCCAAGTTTTCCGAAGGCGCGCAGAAACTCGCGTGGTTTTTCCATGCCGCCAACGAAGCCTACGCGACCGATTATCCTGCGGCAGTTGGCCCGCACATGACCAATACCGACAGCACTCCGTTTATGGATATAGTGCCGGCCATCAGCCTGCGTGAAAACGAACGCGGCCGCGAAATCGGCGCTGGCTGGGACCCGCACTGGCACCAGCCAACGGATATGTTTACGACATTTAGTGACGCCGATTTCCGGCTTGGCCTTAACGCTGCGCAGACGACCCTCGGTGCCCTTGGTCGTCTCACGGGCGCCACGCTCACCCAATAATTCTCCGCCTCACGACGCCTCATGAAGACGATTACCGAACTGCAACGTCTCGCCTCGCCGGCTCAGAAACCTCAGTCGCTCGCCTGGGATGGCGCGACTCTTTGGATGGGTTCTCGGGCGACTAAAGCTATCTACGCGATCCAACCCGCGACCTGGACTGTGACCATTGAAACCGCTGCGCCTGGCACGCCGTGGGGCATGACGGCGGCTGGGAATGAACTCCGCGTGCTATGTGGCGAGACCGCGGATGATCATCGCGTGATTCGGCGCTTCGTGCCGGGTGTGGGTTTCGACGCAAACTGGGCGCAGCCCTGTCCCGACGACACGGGATCACAACTCGGTTTTTCCGGAGGAAAACTCCACGTCAGTCAGTGGTACCCGAAGAAAGTTTTGACCCTAACCAGCGACGGTAAAGTCGAGCGCGTGATACAGCTGCCGCACGGCATCTGCGGGCAAGTGTGGGTCGATGGGTTGATTTATCTGGTCACGACTAACGCCGAGGAGACAAACGAGTATTGGCTGACCCGTGTCGACCCCCGGCCGGCAACGCCGGTGATTGAGGATGTCGCGCTCATTCCATTTCAAGCTCGGGCGCTGGCTTGGGACGGCGCAAGATTTTGGACCAACCACCGCGAGCAAAACCAGATCGTAGCTTTTTTGTGAAAGTAATGAGGATTTAGTGTATGGTCCACTGCGGTCGTCATAGCGCTTGCTCGGATTAAATTCACGGCGATTGAGGCGATCGCTCTGTCACTACGAGTCGCTCAGACTCACTGCCCAAGGAAAGACAGCCGGTGCGCCTTTTGAATCTTGCGCCGCTGTTCGTCGCTTAGCCGCGCTTCTCCCGCGAACTCCGGCCAGCGGCGCACCGCTGCCTGCACCTCCGCGATGATCGCGGCGGCGCGGCCGCGCTTCATGGAAGCCGCCTTCGCGCACGCCTTGAAATCCTCTACTGTGAAGCCGTCGCGTTTTCCGTTTAGGGTCATTTGGTGCGAGCCCGTCCACGGGCCGGAGGGATTATAACTGTAGGTTACGTCGAACGCCGGCGCGAGCGACCACTCCCCTTGTTGATTCATTAGAAAGGCGATATTCTTCACATGGTCGTCCTGATTCCGAGCAACAAGGTTGAAAACCATCCGCCGGAACTGCTCCTCCACTACGGCCATCGGCAGCTTGAGCTGACGAATCGTGAGTAGAGCCTGCTCGTAGGCATAGGCCCCGGCCTGGTTGAAATCATAATGCGCCAACGCGCCGAGCGACTGCATGTGCAGCTTTGCCCCGCCGGTCATCCGGTCAAAGCGGCGCGTCATAAAGTGCCGCCGCCCGTTTTCCTCAAGCAGCCGGCATTCGCTCATCGTGATCCCTGCGGCCTTGGTCATGAGGTGATAGGCGAATTCTATAGCCCCGTAGCCCTTCGGATCTTCCAGCTCCTTGTCACGGTTTTGCTTCACGCCATCAAATTTCAGGAGCCAGTAATCGAAGCCATCGCCCACCGCAATCTGACCTGAGCGCACCTCGTTCGTCGCTGGATTCCATGCGATTACTGCCTTGGCCCGCGCACCGCCGGCCGACGTGCCCACGCTCAGGATGTCTCGCAGCGCCCGCTCCTTTCCGGCCTCGTGAAAGTGACCCTCCAAATCGCCTCGGTGAGTCAACACCTCGCTCGCCAACTGCACCAGCGCATCCACCTCGATCCTTGACCTGCCGCCATCCCTAGGGCCGAGCGTTGGAACGAACTCCAGTGCGCCCATACCCCGCCTGCCCGTATAGCAGAGCCGAGAGACGGCATCGAAACTGTCTGGCGTGCGTCCCTGTGTCGCCAGCCAGGCGTTAATCAGCGCGTTGCCAAACTTGTCCGGCAATGAATCCGCCAGTAACCCTGGCAGTCCGTGAAACGTGCTCCGCGGGAGCGCGGGGAATTCATAGACCCGCTCGCTCAGCGGCATCGTCAGCGGCGAAAGCTCGATCCCGCTGCGCGCAAAGTCCGGGTCGTATTGGAACGTCGCCACATCGCTGCCCTCTTCGAGTGATACCGCGCCGATGGTCCGGCCCCAGAGCTGCACCGCGGCGATCATGCCGTCTTGCCCCATACCCATTTTTTCGGCTCGCCCGCCACCGACTTTTTGCTGGTCGCCCGCCGGCGCTGATGCCCTTGCTGTTTCAGTTGCGCCATAGGGCTGGCGGCCTCTTCTGGGACGAGCGCCTCGAACCGCTCCACCAAGCCCAGTACGCGGCATACGCGCACAAAACCCGACAATTGGGTCGCCGCCGCCCCTAGTTCCAGCCGTTGAACCGTTCGCAGACCCAGGCCTGCCTGCTCCGCGAGCTGTCTTTGCGTAAGATTCTTCGCCAACCGAAGCCGAACCAGCCGCTCACCGAGCAAACTGAGCAGCGTTTTGTCTGTGTTGGTATGAACGAATTTCATGCGCCTAAAATGGCGTATTGTGTCGGAAAATCAAGATTAAGCGCCATAAATGGCGTCTTGTTGGAATCTTTATAATTTCGCTAATTATTAACGAACCCAGCTCCGGGCGTTATAAAAGAGCTTCATCCAAGGGGAATCTTCGGCCCAGGTCTTGGGCGTCCAACTCATGCAGGTACTGCGAAAGACGCGCTCGGGGTGGGGCATCATAATCGTCACGCGACCGCTAGTTGTGGTGAGCGCGGTGAGGCCGAGGGGCGAGCCGTTCGGGTTGAGCGGATAACGCTCCGTGGGTTGGTGGTGGTTATCGACGAAGCGGGCGGCGACTAGGCCGGAGGAGGCGCAGCTTTGAAGCGCGGTGTCGTCTTTGAACTCGGTAAAACCTTCGCCGTGCGCGACGGCGATCGGGAGGACGGAGCCTTCCATGCCGGCAAAAAGAACGCTCGGGCTCTTTTCGATTTTTACGGAAACATAGCGGCCTTCGTAGCGCTCGCTCTGGTTTTGCACGAAGCGCGGCCAGTGGTCGGAGCCGGGAATGATGCTATGAAGGTTGCTCATCATCTGGCAGCCGTTGCACACGCCGAGTGCGAAGGCGTCGGAGCGTTGGAAGAACGCTGCAAATTCGGTGCGAGCGCGTTCGTTAAACAGGATGCTCTTGGCCCAGCCTTCGCCAGCGCCGAGTACGTCGCCATAGCTGAAGCCACCGCATGCAGCGAGACCGCGGAAATCTTTAAGAGAGATGCGACCGCTAAGGATGTCACTCATGTGGACGTCGATCGCCTTAAAGCCAGCGCGGGTGAAGGCGGCGGCCATCTCGACTTCGCCGTTTACACCTTGTTCGCGGAGAATGGCTATAGGTGGACGCGCGCCCGTGAGAATCGCGGGGGCGCTGGTAACATCAAAGGTAACTAGGGGCGTGATACCGGGGTCGGTGCGGTCGATGCGAAGTTGGTGTTCGGATTCGGCGCAAGCGGGGATGTCGCGGATTGTGGCGATGCGTCGGGTGACGTCTGACCAGAGGGCGCGCAGGGCGAAGAGGTCTTCGTCGAGCAGGACTTTGCCGCCGCGTTTGATGCGGAAGCGGTTATCGCGGTTGAGCGTGCCGATGCGCGTGGTGCAGGCCTTGAAGCCGTGCTGGCGAAGCGTCTGCGAAACGTTGTCTAGGTCGGCGGTACGGATCTGAAGAATGGCGCCGAGTTCTTCGTTGAAGAGCGTGCTGTCGACGTTGTGGCCGTGGAGGATTTCGAGGTCGACACCCGTGTGGCCGGCGAAGGCCATCTCGGCGGCGGCGGCAAGGAGGCCACCGTCGGATCGATCGTGGTAAGCGAGGAGTTTGCCCTCGCGGCCGAGGAGTTGGATGGCGGCCCAAAATTGTTTGAGGTCGTGGGCGCTGTCGACGTCGGGTGGCGCTTCGCCCATTTGGGAAACGACCTGGGCGAGGATGGAGCCACCGAGACGGTTTTTGCCGCGACCCAGATCGAGGAGCAAAAGGACGGAGTCTTCGTCGCGTTGGAGTTGCGGTGTAAGCGTGAGGCGAATATCGGCGACGGGAGCGAAGGCCGAGATGATGAGCGAGGTGGGCGCGGTAACTCGTTTGTGCAGACCTTCTTTGTTGCCGATGGCGGGTTCCTTCCACGCCGTACTCATGCTCATAGAATCTTTGCCGACAGGAATGGTGATACCGAGGGCGGGGCAGAGATCGAGGCCGACGGCGGAAACGGCGGCGTAAAGATCGGCGCCGTCGCCGGCGATGGCGGGCGCGGCCATCCAGTTGGCGGAGAGGTTAACTTTGCCGAGGTCACCGATCTGGGCGGCAGCGAGGTTGGTGAGGGCTTCGCCGACGGCGAGGCGGGCGGATGCGGCGGCGTCGTTGATGGCGACAGGAGTGCGTTCGCCCATGGCCATGGCTTCTCCTGTATAAACGTCGAAGGCGGCGGCAGTGACGGCGCAATCGGCCACGGGGACTTGCCACGGGCCAACCATTTGGTCTCGGGCAATCAGGCCGCCGAGCGTGCGGTCGCCGATGGAGATAAGGAACGTCTTGTCGGCAACCGTCGGGTGCGAGAGGACGCGTTGAACGACTTCGAGAAGAGTGAGTTCACCTAAATCGAGGGGTTTGCGAGGGCGTGCGAGGGTGACGTCGGTGCGGGCCATTCGTGGCGGTTTGCCCAGAAGTACCTCGAGCGGCAGATCAATCGGGGTGTTTTTGAAATGGGCATCTTCGAGGACGAGTTTTTTTTCAGCCGTTGCTTCACCGACCACAGCGAAGGGGCAGCGCTCGCGTTCGCAGAGTGCTTGGAACGTGGCGAGGCGAGCTGCGGGTACGGCCAGGACGTAGCGCTCTTGGGATTCGTTGCACCAGATCTCGAGAGGCGACATGCCTGGCTCGGCGTTGGGGACAGAGCGGAGTTGGAATTTACCGCCTCGGCCGCCGTCGTTGACGAGTTCGGGCAGGGCATTGGAGATGCCGCCGGCTCCAACGTCGTGAATGAAAGAAATTGGGTTTTCCGCGCCGAGGGCCCAGCAGCGGTCGATGACCTCTTGGCAGCGTCGTTCCATTTCCGGGTTGTCGCGTTGGACGCTCGCAAAATCGAGGTCTTCGTTGCCGGAGCCGCTGGACATTGAGCTGGCGGCACCACCGCCGAGGCCGATCAACATCGCAGGCCCGCCAAGTACGATGAGCTGGTCGCCGGGGTTGATTGCCCCCTTTTGAATGTGTTCGGCCTTAATGTTGCCTAGGCCGCCGGCCAGCATGATCGGTTTGTGGTAGCCGCGAAGTTCGGTGCCGCGGGCATTGGGCACCTCTTGCTCGAATGTACGGAAATAGCCGTTGATGGCAGGACGGCCAAATTCGTTGTTGAAGGCTGCGCCGCCGAGCGGGCCTTCGAGCATGATGTCGAGGGCAGAGACAATGCGGCTAGGTTTACCGAAATCTTTTTCCCAAGGCTGGATGGCGCCAGGAAGTTTTAGATTAGAGACAGAGAAGCCGACGAGTCCGGCTTTGGGTTTCGAGCCGCGGCCCGTGGCACCTTCATCGCGGATCTCTCCGCCGGAGCCGGTGGCGGCGCCTGGAAATGGGGAGATGGCGGTCGGATGATTGTGCGTCTCCACCTTGCAGAGAATGTGGATGTCTTCCTCATGGGCGGCGTATTCACCCGTCTTCGGGTCGACGTAAAAACGCCCGCCACGAGTGCCGGCGAGTACGGCGGCGTTGTCCTTATAGGCGGAAAGGATGCCCTCGGGATGGAGCGTGTAGGTGTTCTTAATCATCTGGAACAACGACAGGTCTTGTGGTTGACCGTCGATGGCCCAAGTGGCGTTAAAGATTTTGTGGCGGCAGTGTTCGGAGTTGGCCTGTGCGAACATCATCAGCTCGATGTCGTGAGGATCGCGTCCGAGACTGGTAAAGGCGTTAACAAGGTAATCGATTTCGTCCTCCGCGAGGGCGAGCCCGAGGGATTGGTTCGCAGTAACGAGTGCGGCGCGACCGGCGGCGAGAAGGGGAATACTTTGCATCGGGCGCGGCGTCTCGTGGCGGAACAGCGCCGTGCAGGCCTCAAGTTCGCCAAAAACCGTCTCGGTCATGCGGTCGTGGAGTTTGGCGCGAAGGGTTTGGAGTTGAGTGGGAGTGAGCGCCGCCGCCGCGCCCTTGGCGTTGGGGGCGAGCTCGATCGTGTAAGCAATGACGCGTTCGATTCGTGCGATTTGGCTCAGACCGCAGATGCGGGCAATGTCGGTGGCCTTGGAGGACCAAGGTGAAATCGTGCCAGGACGGGGAGCGACGATTTGCGTGAGACCGGTAACGGCGTTGGCGGCGCGGCGTGGGCCGTAGGTCAAGAGTTGCTCAAGCACGGCGTGGGCCCCTGGACTGAGGTCGGCGGTCGCATCGACGATGTGGGCAAACTCCGCGCTAAGGGCGCGAATGGGAAGGCCGGCGCCATTAAGGCCGTCCAGAAGTTTTTGTAGGCGAAAGGAAGAAAGGGCAGGGGAGCCGCGGAGAATCAACATGGTCGGAACGTGTCATATTTCGTGACATCGCGGACGCGGTCAAGGGAGTGAAGCGCGTCTGGCTAATTCGTGCAAAAATGAAGGACAGAGAAAGCCGTTGACGATTCGTGGCGGAACTTCGAGATGGCCGGCTTTATGACTAGCGAGCAGCGAACTGCGTTTCCCTACCGTTCCTCCTTCGGGGGCGGCGCTGCGCGCGAGATTTGGACCCAGTTATGAGCGACCGGATTACGCACGAATGTGGCATCGCGATGGTTCGGCTGTTGAAGCCGCTCTCTTATTATCAAGAGAAGTACGGCACACCGTTATGGGGGTTCACCAAGTTGTTCCTGCTGATGGAAAAACAGCACAATCGAGGTCAAGACGGAGCCGGCGTCTCGTGTGTGAAACTCGATGTGCCTGCGGGTGAGCCTTTCATGTTTCGCGAGCGCTGTGTGAAGAGCAATCCGCTCGATAAAATTTTCAAAACCTTACTCGGCTCCTACAACGAAAAAGTCGCCGGCGGCACGATTCACCCCGAGTTCGCCGATACGGTGAAGAAGCATTTCGATTTTGGCGGCGAATTGCTGATGGGGCATCTTCGCTACGGCACCAGCGGGGGTTACAGTCTTAGCTCCTGCCACCCGTATTTTCGCCGCTCGCCTTGGCCGACGCGCAATCTAGCGCTCTGCGGTAATTTCAACCTCACCAATACCGCGGAGTTGAATGAATCGCTGACCGCAATGGGCCAACATCCGATCTTCGCCACGGACACGCAGGCGATCTTGGAGAAAATCGGCTTCTTCCTGGATGAAGAGCACGAAGATATTTACCGCTTCCTGAGGACACGGAATCTCGCTGGCGACGAACTCTCCCGTCGTATTAGCGAAGACCTCGACGTGGCTCGCGTCATCCGTCGCGCCTCGGAAAAATGGGACGGCGGCTACACTCTGTGTGGACAGATCGGCAACGGCGACGCCTTCGTCGCGCGCGATCCTTCAGGCATCCGGCCGGCGTTTTATTTTCAAAACGACGAAGTGATTGCTTTTGCCTCGGAGCGGGCGCCGTTAATGACGGTGTTCGATCTTGCGGTCGAGCAGGTGCAGGAAGTGACGCCCGGTCACGTCGTAGTGATGAAGCGTCGCGGTACGATTACCTCGACTCAGTTCACGGCTTCCTTGCCGCGCACCTCGTGCTCGTTTGAGCGGATTTATTTCTCCCGCGGCAACGATTATGACATCTATCGCGAGCGGCAGGCCCTCGGCGGCGGTTTGGCCAATCAGGTGATCAAATCGATCAATTACGACTGGGGTAACACCGTTTTCAGTTTCATCCCCAACACGGCGGAAGTCGCGTACTACGGCTTGATGTCGGAGTTGCGCACGCGGCGGCGCGACGAGGTCAAAGCGGCTATTCTCAAGGCCAGTGCTGCGGGCCAACTCAACGAAGCGCTTCTCGATGACCTTATTCTGCGCAACTGGCCGCGGGGCGAGAAGGTCGTCAGTAAGGACATCAAAATCCGTACGTTTATCGGCCAAGAAGGCATGCGTAATCAACTCGCCAGCCACGTGTACGACATCACCTACGGTTCCGTGAAACCCGGCGATAATCTGGTCTGCGTGGATGATTCCATCGTGCGTGGGACGACCTTGCGGAAATCCATTTTGCGCATACTCACCCGGCTCAATCCGCGCAAGATTGTGATCGTCTCGACTGCGCCGCAGATTCGTTATCCGGATTGCTACGGCATTGATATGTCGGAACTCGGTAAGTTCGTCGCCTTTGAGGCGGCGGTGGCGTTACTCAAGGAACGGGGTCAAGCGACGGTGCTCGATGAAGTCCACGCCTTGTGCCGCGCCGAAGTCGCGAACCCTACTGGCACCAATCATGTGCGCAAAATTTACGAGTCATTTACGCCGGAGGAAATCTCGGCGAAGATCGTCGAACGCGTGCGCCCGAAGGACATTGAATGGAAGGGCGAGATTGAAATCATCTTTCAGACGATTGAAAATCTGCACGCCGCCGTGCCGGAACATTCCGGCGATTGGTATTTCACGGGTAAATATCCCACGCCCGGTGGTTACCGCGTTGTTAATCAGGCGTACTTGAACTATTTTGAAAAATCAGAGGGCCGCAGCTACTAAGTAGTTCTAACGTTTTCATCCGACCATGTCGCTTTCTTACGAATCCTCAGGGGTGAATTACGATCAGCTCGATGCCTTCAAGCGAGCGTGTCAGCGCGCGGCTCGCACGACGGCACCGCTGTTAACAAAACACGGTTACGCCGAGCCCGCCTCCACGCGCGGTGAAAGCTGTTACCTGATGGAAGCGGCTGATCATTACCTCGCGCACGTCGAGGAAGGACTCGGCACCAAGAATCTTGTGGCCGACGCGGTGTACGCGCAGACGGGAAAAAATTTCTATCGAGAGATTTCAATCGATACGGTCGCCACGATCGTGAACGACCTAATCACGTGCGGAGCGTTGCCCATCTCGGTGGCGATGCACGCGGCGGTGGGTGAATCGGCGTGGTTTACGGACCAGGCTCGTATGCAGGCCCTAGTCGACGGCTGGGCGGCGGGTTGTCGTAAGGCTGGTGCTGTGTGGGGCGGAGGCGAAACACCGACCCTACGCGGGATCGTTAACGCTAACGCCATTGTGCTCGCTGGCTCAGCGGTGGGTAAAATTCAGCCCAAATCGCAGCGCATCACCGGCGATGTTCGCGACGGCGATGTGATCATTTTTCTGGCTTCGACGGGGGTTCAGACCAACGGGCTTAGCTTGTGCCGACTAATCGCGGATAAATTACCGCTCGGTTATCAGACGCCTATCGGTCACGGCGATTCGCGCACGTATGGCGAGGCGCTCCTCGCGGCATCGGCGATTTACGTGGATTTCGTGGGTAGGTGCCAGGAAGCCGGTTTGAAACTCAATTATGTTTCACATGTGACGGGCCACGGCTGGCGTAAATTAATGCGACTCGACGAACCTTTTGTTTACGAGATCACCGAGCCACGCGCCGCGCCGGCCTTGTTTAAATTTTTGATGGAAGCTGGGCCAATTACTCTGCGTGAGGCCTACGCGACCTTTAATATGGGTATTGGGTTCGCCGCTTATGTGGCGCCGGAGTTGGCGTCAGCCGTGGTCTCGGCCGCAAAAGCTTGCGGTCATGAGGCTTGGATCGCGGGCCACGTGAAAAAAGCCGGCGATAAAAAAGCCGTCGTGATTCCCTCGCTGGAGTTGGAATTCGACGGCTCGACCTTGCAGGTGCGCTGAGGCCGCGGCGGATTAACCGCCGTAGCACTCGAGATATTTTAGGCCCGTACTCGTGTTGAAGATCACGACGGTGTCGTCGGGCTTCACTTGGTTGGCGGCGAGTAAGGTCTTGAGTGCCGCGTAGCAGGCACCTCCTTCGGGGGCAGTGAATACACCTTCCGTGGAGCCGACTTCTTTGGTGCAGGTGATCATTTGCTCGTCGGAAATTGCGATGGCTCCACCGCCGGATTGGCGGAGAGCGTTGAGCATGATAAAATCACCAATTGCTTTAGGTACGCGCAAGCCGGAGGCGCGGGTGTGCGCACCGAGGTGCTCGGCGGCAAACTTATCGCCTTGGGTGAAGGCGCGTACGATCGGCTGGCACCCTTCGGCTTGCACGCTGTACATCCTCGGGCGCTTCGCATCGATCCAGCCCATGCGCTCCATTTCGTCGAAAGCTTTCCACATGCCGACGAGACCGGTGCCGCCGCCGGTGGGATAAAGAATGACCTCAGGCAGGGTCCAGTTGAGTTGCTCCGCTAGCTCGTAGCCGAGCGTTTTTTTGCCTTCAGCTCGGTAGGGTTCTTTTAACGTGGATACATCGAACCAGCCCTCGGCAACTTTGCGTTTGGCGACTTCTGCGCCGCAGTCGGTGATGAGTCCGTTTATCAGCGTGACGTGGGCGCCCATCTGTTCGCATTCGATGATGTTGGCCTTGGGCGTGTCGCGCGGCATGAAGAGATGGGCTTCCATCCCGGCGCGGGCGGCGTAGGCGGCGAGGGCGCCGGCGGCGTTTCCGGCGGAAGGGGCGGCGAGTTTTTTAAGGCCGTATTGCTTGGCCATGGAAACGGCGGCGGTCATGCCGCGGGCCTTGAAACTGGCGGTGGGGTTCTGCGCTTCGTCTTTGATGAAGAGGCGGCTGAGGCCGTGTTTGGCACCGAGACGCGGGGCGGGTAAAAGTGGAGTCCAGCCTTCGCCGAGCGTGACGATATCGGCGGTGTTTTTAACGGGAAGGACTTCACGGTAACGCCAGAGAGATTTCTCACGGGTACGTAGCGACTCTTTAGTGAGTGTCTTCACTGCGGCGACGAGGTCGTAGTGGGCGAAGAGCGGTTTGCCGCAGTCGGTACAGACGTTTTGGGGTATGGCCGCGTCGTGCTCTTTAGTGCAGGCGGTGCAGGCGAGGTGCGTGAGGTGCATCAGAAGATAGGCAAAGCAGGCGCCGTGCGCGCGGCAATGGTCGTTCTAGAGTTTTTAAAGCACCAAGAGGAAACCTTGAGGGTAAGCGGCGCGAGTACGATTGGCCGATTTTTTTACTTAGCCCGACGAGGTGCAACCGGGCCGGGTGATTCTTTCAGATAGGCGGGCGGGGGCTCGGGATGAGCGGGGTCCATAGATTTGAAATCGTCGAGGACGTAGCGGGCGAGCGCAGGAACATTTTTTTGGATACCGGCAATGATGAGTTTGGAAAGCAGGTAACCGCCATAGCCGTTGAGGTGCGTCTGGTCGGAGAAGGCCGTGCCGACGTCGGTACCAAGAGCGCTCCACATGATTTTGCTCATGGCCCATTGGTCGATCAGAGGGACGTTATCGTCGTCGGCGACTTCACGCATGGCGCGGGCCCAAGGTCCGACTGTGTCGCCGTTGCTCCGACGCTCCATGCGGGTCACGAGAACAGGGGTGGCACCGCGGCGGCGGGTTTCGGCGATGAGCACCCGGAGGTAGACTTTGAAGGTGGTGGCAGGCTCGGTGTAGGATTGGGGCCACTGGGGTTTGGAGTCGTTGTGTCCGAATTGCACGAGCAGGAAGTCACCTGTTTTCATCTGGCTGAGGATTTTATCCATGCGCTTACCGGTGATGAAACTTTTGGTGGTTTCACCGCCTTCAGCGGCGTTGCAAAGGGCGATTTCGGGTTTGAGCCATTGGCACAGTTGCGTCGGCCAGTTACCGCCAGGGCCGTGGCGTGGGTCGCCCACAGTCGAATCACCTGCGGTGTAAAGGGTCGGCACGAGATCGTCTTTTATGATTTCAAGCGA
>RGAX01000260.1 GCA_009919985.1 Opitutaceae bacterium | reverse complement strand
CGGGCGATGGTACTGGGCTCGGGGATGAGTAATTTCCATGTGATTGCCCATGAACTTATCGAGGCCGGTGCGGTGGTGCGGGTCGATTCGGCGGAGCAATTAGTGACGATGGCATTGAGCGTGTTGACTGAGCCAGGCCGGCGAGAGCAACTCGCGCTGGCCGCGGAGGCTTGGCATGCGCGCAATGCCGGTGCGGTGGCGCGCACCCTCGCTATCGTCCAAACGGAGCTCGCTCGTCGTCCCGTCGCCTAGGCGCGCACGCGTGGTTGGTGACGCAATTGATAAAGCCGCTAAGAGCGGTTCCAGCGACGAAGGAAATGATCACGGCTAGCAAGTGCAGCGCTTGGGCGCCGTGGAGCGTGCCGAGCGCGGCGCCAAGGAGGGAGGTCGTGCCCGTCAGATGGGTGATCGCTTGATGCTCGAAACCGAGCAAGCCCACGACGTTCACGATGCCAGCAATAAAGGCGAGGGCCCAGGCACCAGTCCAAACCCAACGTGGGAGCTGGTTGATCATGCCCACTAAAATAAGCGAGCGGTCCAATTTCGCGACTTTTTTACTTAGGCCGGAATGAGTTCGGATTCCGGGGCATCTTCACTAGGCATGGGGAAGTCGCGCAAGAACTCAGTATAATGAATTAATTCAAAGCGACCGTCGTGGTGTTCGACGATGGCGGTGAGCGACTCGACCCAGTCGCCGCTGTTGAGGTAGTGGATATCACCGAGCATCTTATCAGCCGCGGTGTGGATGTGGCCGCACATGACTCCGAGGCAATCGCGTGATTTAGCTAGCGCAGCGATGTGTTCCTCGAAGTTGGAGACGTGGTTAACGGCGGTTTTCACGCGGGCTTTGATAGCTTTGCTGAGCGACCAATATTCGAGTCCGCGCCAAGCGCGCCAAATATTGTACGCGCGGTTGAGTTTGAGCAATGCGCGGTACCCCCAGTCGCCGAGGTGGGCGAGCCAGACGAAATTTTTCGTGACCGTGTCAAAGACGTCGCCGTGCAGCACGAGGTAGCGGCCGCGCGGGCCTTCGTGGATGTGCTCTTCGACAATCGCCAGATTTTCGAAATCAAGCGGCAGGAACTGCGTAAGGATGTCGTCGTGATTGCCGCGGAGGTAGACGACCTGAGTGTCTTTCTTCTCGAGCTTTTTAAGTACGATGCGGATGAAACGCGTATGCGCTTTGGTCCAACTGCCGCCGCGTTGGAGTTGCCAGCCATCGATGATGTCGCCGTTAAGGATGAGTTTCTCGCAGCGTACGTGGCGCAGAAAATGGTTCACCTCGGCGGCTTTGCTTTCGCTGGTGCCGAGGTGTACATCTGAGAGGATAACTGTGCGGACTCGGAGCTTGTTCATGGCAGTTGAAGAGCGAAACCGGAGGGAGCGTGATCCTCCACGCAGGCCTGTGCGCGGGAGGTGAGCGGCACGATGAGCCGAAGGCTTTGGGGGTGCACGCGGACCTCGAGGCGGGTACCGGTCGCATGCGTTTCCCCGTCGGTGTGAACGATACCGGGGGCGGGCCGCTCAATTAGAAAACGGGAGCCGCGAAGACGTCGGACGGAGGGACTGTGATCGAGGTTGCCGAGAAATAGTCGGGCGCCTAGCCCGGCTGCGCCGAGCAAACTGACGGGCCGGATGGCAATAAGATCTAGTTGGCCATCATCGACGCGGGCGCCTGGGGCGATGAAGGCACGGTTGCCGTATTGGTCGGAGTTGGCGATGGCGAGTAGCAGGATCTCGGTGGTTTCGGTGTGGCCACCAAGGATGATGCGGCATGTCTCGCTGCGACGTTGGCGGAACGCAGTCCAAGCGGTGCGGGCGTAAGTGGGTAGGCCGCGCGTGGTAAGGCGGTTGAAGCGCTCGCTCACATCGGCATCCAGCCCGAAGCCCATGGCGTTAAAAAAAGGTCGGCCGTTGACGGAACCGGTATCAATGGCTGCGATGCGGCCGGTGTCGTGCGCGGCGAGGTTCAAGGCCGCAAGAGGAGCCAGGGGTAGTCCGAGGTGCAGGGCGAGGCCGTTACCCGAGCCGCAGGGAATGAGCGCGAGTGCCGCCGGCGTGTCGATGAGAGCTTGGGCGACCTCGTTCATGGTGCCGTCACCGCCGATGGCGACGATGCGTTGGCAACCGGTTTGAACGCCTTCCCGGGCGAGGACGGTGGCGTGACCGGGCCCCTCGGTCGGGTAAAGTTCGGCATCGAGGGCTTGGCTGCGAATGAAGTCGCGCAACAACGGCAAGAGCCGGGCGCTACGCGCATGTCGGCCAGAGACGGGGTTGAGGATAAAGCGGATTTTCATGACAACGGAACAAACGTCGAAGTGGCGGATTTTTCGCTGGACGCGCTGGCGGCGATCAAGTGCCGGGCGATCGCGTTAGCCGCGTCGTTGCGCACGATAGGGGCAAGCGCGTTGCGCCATTGTAGCCATACGGCGCCGTTGTCGGCGAACGCCTTGCGCAGGCTTTGAATCACCGCGGCTGGAGTCGTCGCCAAGGCGCCGGCGCCGGTGCGGCGGAGAAGCTCGTAGTTGCCCTCTTCTTGGCCGGGGACGATCTGGTTTACGATCATCGGGCAACGAGCCGCGATGGCCTCTTGGGTGGTAGCGCCGCCGGCTTTGCTGATGACGACATGATGCGTCATGAGCAGGTGCGGAATTTGGTCAGTCCAACCAAGGATATAGGCGGGCAGGGCACGGCCGGCGGCGAGTCGCGTAAGCTCGGTTTGTAGCCCAGCGTCACGGCCCACCGCGATGGTGATTTCCCAGGCGGTTTCAGCTAGCAAAAGGCGGGCGGTTTCGGCGGCGTGATTGGTGCCGGAGTTGATGATGTAAAGAATCCGAGGGGCCGAGCTAGCGTTTGTGAGGTCGGGGGGCGTGAGCCGGCTAGCGTAATCGCTAAAAAATGCCGGGACGGGGAAGCCAGTAATATGGAGATCTTCTGGATCCAGTCCCGCCGTACGCATGACGGCGGCAGAATCCGGGTTAGGAACAAACCAGCCGGCGGCTCCGGCACGCCACCACAGCGAGTTGATGCTGATCGAATCCGTGACGACGTTAAAATGCGGCGGGTCAGGAAGGCGTAAACCGGATATGTGCTGCAAATTACGGCGGGTTTTTCCTCGGCGAGGATGCGAGCGAGTAAGCGGCGTTCGCGGCCTAGGAGCCAAAAACACCGGGGGACCAGGTTGGAGCGATCGATCCAAGCGTACAGGCTGCTCCAGAGTCGCGGGGCGCCGTTGATGGTCGCGATATAGGCGCGGCGACTGATTTGATTAAATCGTGGCCTCGACAAGGCGAACAGATCAACAACCCGAGCCGTGCCGGGCCCGTAATTTGTGTCGCAAGCGGCGGCGAGCGCACGGGCGGTCGCACCCAGCAGGCCAGCCATCAGGCCCACACCGAGGTGGCCGAGGCGGACATCCCCTTCTGAACCATCCTGAGGGGCCCTGAAGGGCCCATCACGGCACAAAACAACCGCCTCAAGGCTCTTCCAAGGGCCTTGAGGCGGCTTCGC
>RGAX01000259.1 GCA_009919985.1 Opitutaceae bacterium | reverse complement strand
CGGCGTGAACATCATCAAAAACAGGCGGTTTGAAAACCATGACGCCATTTTATAAAAACGCCGGTGGTTTTTGACCGCCGGCGTCAGCTGGTAAAGTTGCGTGTGAGTAATTTTCAGATCGGCGGCTCGATCTGATCCTTCATGCGAAAGCTTTTACCTTCGATCACGACAGTCTCGGCGTGGTGGAGTACACGATCCAAAATGGCGCTCGTGATGCCAGCATCGTGATTAAAGATCTCGGGCCAGTTTTTGTAAGCCTTGTTGGTGGTGATAATAAGTGAGCCGCGTTCGTAGCGTTGGCTGATAACTTGGAAGAGCAGATCGGCGCCGGTTTTATCGAGCGGCAGGTATCCGAGCTCGTCCAAGACGAGGACCGCCGGCGCCAGATAACGTTTCAGCTCGGTTTTGAGTCTTTGCGCCGCTTGGGCGGCGACCAAGTTATTGAGCGCATCGACCGCCGTCGTAAACAGCACGGAGTGGCCACGCTGGCACGCTTCATAACCGAGGGCTGAGGCAATGTGGCTTTTACCGAGTCCGACTCCGCCCATCAAAATGACATTAGTCTTTTTTTGGACGAAGGAGAGCCGGAGCAAATTTTTTACCTGCAGCTCATTGATCTTTTTGGGCCAGTCCCAGCGGAACCGCTCTAAGGTTTTGATCACGGGGAAACGAGCGGCACTTACCCGCCGTTCGATCGCGCGTTGTTGGCGGGCCCGGCATTCGCCCTCGAGCAAACGACTCAGATATTCGACATGGGCCCAGCCCTTGGTTGCGGCCTCGGCGGCCAGTGGTTCACACTGTGCTTGGATGTCGGCCAGTTTTAGATAGGTAAGGTGTTCTTGTAAGATGGGATTCATGGCGTGGCGTGATAAGGGGACAGATCGGGGGGTGGGAGTTCGAGTTCGAGTAAATCACTTGCGCGGGTCAGGTGCAGGGCCCCAGGCACGGGGATAAGCCGCTGGCGCTGCTCGAGCAGATTGGCGACATATTCGCAGGAGTAGGCGCCGAGACTGTGGGCGTCATCGAGCGCGCGGCCAACGGCGGCCGCACCGTAAATCTCCGCCAGAGCGACGATCTTTTCCACGTGATGGCGCAAGTTGAACCGTCGTTCCCTGAGCTGCTCGTAATACGCCGGGGCTTGGGCCGAGAGCGCCAAAAAGGCGAGGTGCAGCCGTTGGTGCCGCGCCTCGCTCCGCTCATGCAGCAGCGTTCTCACGTGCTCGGGTTGCTCCAGATCTAAGCGTTTCTCGTAACTACGCAGGTGTTCAGCCACCAGCCGCTCGCCGCTCAACAGCCGCAATCGGTCCGCGTAAAGTTTGAGCGTGAGCAACTGACCCGCCTGAGCAGGCGGCACCGAGTAGCGGTTGGTCTCAATCACCACCCGGCAACGGTTCGTCGCCCGCACCGGCCGGATCAGCGCTGCGTCGTAGGCCGCGGCCGGCAACGGCCGCAGCTGCCGTTTTTCCTCCCCAAACAGATCAACCGGCCGACGTTGTGTTTCCCCGTGCACTCGCACATTGGCTACCGTATCCATCCAGACCCGCGCCGCCGGATTAAGCGGCGCAAACTCCGTCAGCTCCAAGCCCGCCAAAAAGTTTTTTTTGATATACCCGATCCCGTTTTCAATCCGACCTTTTTGCTGCGGCCGCCGCGGCGCACACGCCTTGATCGCAAAACCGTAGTGCCGTGCAAAATCAACATAGGTCGGATTAAACACCGCCGCTGCTCCGGCCGCGTGTGAGAGCACCGCCGTCTTGCAGTTATCCACCATAATTTCCGCCGGGACTCCCCCCAGATACTCGAAGGCATGCTCGTGACACGCTAGCCACTGCTCCTGGCTTTGCCCCAGCGTAAATTCCACGTAGAGCTGCCGGCTGTGGCAGAGCACCAGCGCAAAAAAGCTCAACCGCCGTCTCGTGTTACCCACCCGGATACTGCCCCACGAACCCCAGTCGACTTGCGCACACTGACCCGGGGTAAAGTGCAGCGTGAGGAACGCCCCCGACCGCCGCGGTCGCACCTCGCGCACGTAGTTGCGTAAAATCGTGTAACGCCCCTCATAGCCTTGCTCCCTTAGCCGGCTTAGCAGTTGCGTCACCGTGTAAGCGTGCGTGGCAAGCAGACGTTGGATCGTAGGCTTGAACGCCTCCAGCTTGCTCACCCGACGCCGGCCCGCGACTGATTGACGCCGCTTATACCGCGCTTGTTTGGCCCACTTGCTCACCGTCTGCCAGTCTAGCCCTAGTTGTCGAGCGATCTGCGTGATGCTCAGCTGCGCTTCGTCGCGTAGCTGCCGGATTTGACAAAAAGTTTGGTAGTCAATCATCGCCCGACTCCTTCCAGCGCCAACACTTGATAAAGCGGCGCCTCGTACGCGATCAGCGCCGCGGCGAGTAATTGCCCGCGCGCGGCCACCACTTCGGCGACACTCAACGACAGCAATCGACCTAGCGTGGCTTCCCCATAATAACTCAAACCGTGCTCATCACTCACCGTCACCAGCACCAGGTAAAGCGCCCACGCTTTCGCGTCCGCACGACGCAGGTGCTGGTCGCGCACCAAGCGGTGGTCGACCCAACTAAAATGCGGCGGCACCCGCCGCACGCGTTCCGGACACAGGAGATGTTTTTCGATCATAGGATTGGTTGATTGACGCTTGGGCTCCAACAGAGCCTGCCCACGCGTTATCAGCCGCCGCATCACCGGCACCATATCCTCTTGTAACGCCGTGCCCGTTAAGTGCGCGATAAGCCCAACCAGCAGCGGCGGTTGCGCCTGCCATGTGTCTTGTAACGCCACGACGTCGTCTTGCAACCGAGCCTCCTGCACCACAGTAACTTGCGGATTCATCATCTCTTGTAACGCCCCTCGCGACCGATCCCGACTCCGCCCGTACCCAGGATTTTCTGCCCGCCACGCCCGCACTCGCGCCACGTTTTCTGGCCCACTAAAATAAGCCCGGTTTTCCGGCCGCTTCAGCCACTGCTTCTGGCTCTTAACCTTAAATAACGCTGGCGTCGACGCTGGCGTGGATCAGGTACGAAGTACTGTTTGCAGTGGTGGCATTTGCGTTGCCCAACAGGATTCATGCCTTGTACCTCACCGCCTCGCTACCCCGGTCTCAACCCTTCACCCCTCACGCCTTACCTCAGTTCACGGGGGAAGAAAATCCAACGAACGAAGAAAAACTTTTTTGGATGAAGTGAGAGAAGAATACCCAACCAAGAAACCATGAGTTTCAAACCGCCTGAAGAAGATGAGTTTCATCCCGCTGCTGACAAGCTACCGCCCGACGTTGCGACCTTGCTCCGTGCTCGCCGCAAAGGCCGTCGCGACGCGGTCTTTGTCCTCGACGGTCCTGCGCCAAAGAACTTCGCCAAAGGCTACGAATACCGCGCCGATGCTTGGCCCGTGCTCACGTCATGGCTACGCACCCAAGGCGTGACCGACGCGACGCCGCTGCACTCTCTGCGCAAACACGCCGGAAGCCTCGTCTACGACGCCGGAGGC
>RGAX01000258.1 GCA_009919985.1 Opitutaceae bacterium | reverse complement strand
CTTGCGCCTCTGCTTCCTTCAAGCATGACCGACGAAACCCAGGCCCCCGCCGCCCCCGCGTTCTCGCCGCCGTACCTCGCGGTCGACGACGTCGGACTCGTCGCGCCCCAAGATTTCGTCTACCCGCGCGCCTTCACGTTTAAAAACGGCCAAGAACTCACAGGGCTAACGCTTCGCTACGAAACCTACGGCACGCTCAACGCCACCCGCGACAACGCGGTCCTCATCTGCCACGCCCTCAGCGGTAACCATCACGCCGCCGGTTGGCACACACCTGCCGACAAAAAACCCGGCTGGTGGAACAACCTCATCGGCCCTGGCAAAGCAGTCGACACCCGCCGCTTCTTTGTCATCTGCGCCAACGTCCCCGGCGGTTGCTCTGGTTCTACCGGTCCGTCCTCGCTCAACCCCGCCACTGGCGAAGCTTACGGCCTACGTTTCCCCGCGCTTACCATCCTGGACATGGTGCGCGCGCAGAAACTGCTCCTCGAGCATCTCGGCGTCGCCGAACTGCACACCGTCATCGGCGGCTCGATGGGCGGCATGACTGCGATGCTGTTCGCGATCGAGTTCCCTCGCTTCACCCGCCGCCTCCTCGCCATGGCCACCACCGCTCGCGAGGGCGCTCAAGCGATCGCCTTCAACGAGGTCGGCCGCCAAGCGATCATGCAAGACCCCGCTTGGCTCAACGGTGATTACACTCGCGACGGCGGCCCCCGCGTCGGCCTCGCCATCGCCCGCATGATGGCGCACATCACCTATCTCTCCGACGCCTCGATGGACCGCAAATTTGGCCGACGCACGATCCAGTCCCGCGAACAAAGCCCGCAGCTGGGAGCCGAGCTCGCGCAACAACCCGCCACCGCCGACTTCAATCTCCAGTTCGAAGTCGAGAGCTACCTGCGCCACCAAGGCCAGACGTTCATCAACCGTTTCGACGCCAACTCGTACCTCTACATCACACGAGCGCTCGACCAATTCGATCTCGACCACGCCTACGGCTCGCTCGAAAACGCCTTCGCCCCCGTCCTCGCCGAATCCTTGGTCGTCGGCTTCACCAGTGACTGGCTCTTCCCGCCCGAGCAAAACCGCCAGATCGCCCAAGCCCTTCTGCGCGCCGGCAAACGCGCCAGCTACGCCGAACTCGCCACCGATCTCGGTCACGATTCCTTTTTGCTCGAGAGTGAAGAACTCTACGCGCTCATCCGCGGTTTTCTCGAGCGCGCGCCGGCCCAAACCCTCGACTTCGCGATCTAGCCATGACCCAGCCCGTCGAAAAACGCACCGTGGACATGCAGATTATCGGAGACTGGGTCGAGCCGCACACGCGCGTCCTCGACCTGGGCTGCGGCCGCGGCGAACTCCTCGATTATCTCGTGCAGACGAAATACGTCTCCGCCCTCGGCGTGGACCTCGACTTCGTGAAAATTACCGCCTGCGTCCAGCGCGGCGTTCCCGCCTACCAAGGTGACATGATCGCCTGCATGGCGTCGTTTCCCGCGCGCCACTTCGACCGCGTCATCTGCTCGCGCACCGTGCAAGAGCTCGACTCACCGGCCAGCGTCATTGCAGAGGCTCTACGCGTCGCCCGCTCGGTCACCGTCGGTTTCGTCAACCACGGCTTCTGGAAAAACCGCCTCGATCTACTCGTGCGCGGCCGCAAAGCCCGCAACGCTGTCTACACCACCGCCTGGGCAGAAAGTCGCCCCGCTAATCCTGTCTCTGTCGCCGATTTTGAGGATTTTTGCGCCGCCGAGGGCATCCGCATCACGCGGCGCGCCCACCTCTTGGGTGACTGGAAAACGCCGTGTCCCGCACTACCCAATTTGCTCGCCGGCTACGCGCTGTACGATCTCACGCGCTGAACTTTTGCCGATGCCCACTAGTCTGCGTTTTCTATTTTTAACGTCATTGTTAGGCGCCGCCGCCTGCGCCGCGGCGCATGTCCTCACCTTTGCCGACATCGCGTTTTATCCGATCTACCTGTTTTTACCGCTGCTGTTTTTGGTCTGGATTTTCGCCGTCTGGCAGATGCGCCGCGTTCCACGCAAAAATCTGATCTCCGAAATTTTTGGCGATGTGCCGCGGTGGATGAAGGTAAGCAGCGCCCTGCTGTTCGCCTATGTCTTCATCAATTTCTTTGCGTGCATATATCTGCTAGACGGCGGCAACCCCGAGCGCATGTCCGACCAACGCCTGGTCCTAAAATCGAAAGGCAAAATCCTTCGCGATCTCACCCCGGCAGAATTCCGCCACGCCGAGGCCGTCCAGATCCGCATGCTCACCGGTCATCTGCTGGTTTTTTTTACGCTCGCCGGTTTCATCTTTCATGCCTGCTGGCTAAAAACCGGGCCTGCGATGGCCAACGCTAAGATCTCATCATTGGACTCGGTGTAACGTTTGGCTACGGTTAACGCCATCTCGCAGCGGGAAAGGACCCCACCCCGATCGCCCAACGAAGAACTCGGTGCGCACCTTGTGAATTCATCTCTTTTTTGAGCGTCAGTACGACGCGGAAGTTTTTAGTTTTTCGGCGGAAGTTTTGCACCCCATCGATTGGCCCCAGCCGGCTCCAACGGTATTGGATCGACCAGCCAAGCGGCTGGTTTTTTACCGCTATAAAGAACCGCTTCTTCGCCTTTTTTCAGATCGAGTTCAATCAGTCCGTCCTGCTGGCGCAGATTCGCCGTCGCGGGGCCTTCGAAGCGGAGCGCACCGGGCAAAGTCGCCTGAATCCGGCAGGGTTCACCAGCGAGACTCTTGATGTGGATAAACCGCGTGGAGCCAGCCTCGCGCACGGCGCTGACCAAAAATGCCCCTTCGACGCGCAGGCCAAAAAATCGGGCGTCCGGCCAATTCGACGGCATCGCCGGAAACACCCGGATCACACCCGCCCCATCTTGCACCATAAGATCGAGGAGATTGCGCGCGGCGGAGATCGGCGACTCAAACGTCGGCCAGCCATTTTCACTATAAAGGGTGTTAGCACCGACGGTGGGCACTGGTTTTTTCTGCGGGGGCAGAATGAGCAGCGCGCGTTGAATCCAGCGTAACGCTTGATCGCCATCACCCGCGGTCGACCAAAGCGACGAAGCGCCGGTGTATTTGAACATGCAGTTGTCGCCCTCGAGATCCGTGAAGCGCCGAATCGACTGCGCCGCAAGCGGCGCTAGCGCAGGCTGCGCAACCGGATCGATTAAGCGGAGCGGCCAGAGCGCGAAGAGGTGACTGAAATGGCGATGTGATTTATTAAACGGCACGTCTTTGCCGACCATAATGCCCGTCGCCGGATCGATGGGGTAATCGGCCATTTTGGCGAGACGCTCGCGCCATTGCGGCAGGAGCGGATCGTCGATGTGGAGGCGCTGCGCACAAGCGATCAGGGTTTTGAAACCCCAAGTGGCGAGCGCGAGATTGAGGCTGGTGTCCTGCGCGTTGCCATACTCGTCCGAATACGTGAGCGGAATGTGATAACGCCCGTCTTCGCCGAGATGCAGAATGCGCAGATAAA
>RGAX01000257.1 GCA_009919985.1 Opitutaceae bacterium | reverse complement strand
GCGTATTGTTCGGGCGTGAAATCGTATTGGATGAGATCGGTGCCTTGCACGATGCCGCGGATGGGTTCAGGGCGGGCGGGGCGGCCGACGAAGTTTTTCACGCGCAGCATCGGGTCGCCGACGCGAGCGGGGATCGTGATGATCGTGCGGCCGGTGGCGTCGCGGCCGTACCATTCCTCTAGGGTCTTGGTCGCGCCCGGTGGATAGGCGCCCATATTGGCGATCTCGATGCCGATAGAGCGGTTGTTGGAAGTCGTGGCGTGACGGGCGCGTTCTTTGAGGTCGAGTGTTTGGTAAATCGTGCCGTCCAGATCCAACATGAAGTGCACGCTCAGGCCGCGGTGATCATGCAGAACGTTGAAACAGGTCTTACTAAGACCGCAGACATCGTAATGCAGGACGAATTGATCGACGACATTTTGGAGTTGAGGAAGCGTCCAGCCACCACCTCGAATTTTTTCGATTTCCTCGGGCGAAAGCGTGTTGGTGCGTGCGCTGTAACGGTTAGGTGCGGTGATGTCTTTCACGGCGGCGACCGTCTGTTCGTAGCCACTCTCGGCGTAAGGGCTGAAACGGCGTTCGACCCGGTAAGCGTCGTAGCCGCCCGCATCCATCCACGTGACGACAGGTGTGCCGGTATGAAAGAGTTGGCCCGCGACAATGATTTCATCGCCGCTCCGTTTGGCGGCGGTGCCAGGGATGGTGCGGCAACCGGAGAACAGCAGTAGCGTGGCGCACGCGAGAGCGGAGTTGGCGAGTGAGAGAGGGCGACAGAGCATAAGAGGGTAGGAGTAGCTAAGCGATGAGGCCCGCTCGGCGTTTGAGGGCGAGGACGCGGCGGTAAGAAATATCGATGCGGGCTTCAGTGAGTTGGCCGTCTTCGACGGCGCTCACAAGGATGGCGATGGCTTTGCGCGCGATGTCGGGATCGTAGGTAAGGTTGTTCCCGAAGCAGAGTACGTCGATACCCGCGGCGATGGCGGCGGGCACAGACTTTTCGAGGCCGTAGTGCTGCGAGATCGCTTTCATCTCCATGTCGTCGCTGATGATCACGCCGTCAAAGCCGAGTTTCTCGCGGAGCAGTCCGGTGATGATCGCCGGCGATAATGTCGCGGGATGCACCGGGTCGAGTTGGGCGTGGAAAACGTGCGCGGTCATGATCGCGTCGCACAGACCCTCGGCGATGAGGGATTGAAATGGGAGTAACTCGCGCTCGTGCCAGGTCGAGGTTACATCGACAAGTCCGAGATGCGTATCGCCCGCTGCGCTGCCGTGACCGGGAAAATGTTTCGCGCACGTGAGCACGCCGTGGGCGCGATGCGCGCGGACGAACTCGGCGGCGTGGCGCGTGACCGCCGCGGGATCGGCGGAAAAACTGCGGCCCTTGCCCTGGATGATCGGGTTGTTGGGGTTGGCGTCGAGGTCGACGACCGGGGCAAGGTTGAAATTGAAACCGACGGCGGCGAGCGTCTGCGCGGTTGCGGCAGCGTGGCGGTAGGTTTCCGAAGGTTGGTCGAGACGCCCGAGCTCTTGGTGCGAAATACTCGGCGGGAAACCGTAGCTGGGCTTGAGGCGATTGACGCGGCCGCCCTCTTGGTCGACGGAGATCAGAAGCGGCACGCGCGCTTGAGCCTGCAAGTAGGCGATGAGGGTTTTGACCTGCGCCGGTGACTCGATGTTGCGGAGCCGCGGGCCGGAATCGATGGTTCCGCCGGCCATGTCCTGATCGAAAAAAATAACGCCACCCAAATGAAGTTCGCGCAGATCACGCGCGATCAGTTCGCATTCGGTGGGCGTGCGGCCGCGGAAACCGACGTTGAAAAGCTGGCCGATTTTTTCGCGGAGCGTGGGCGCGGCGGGCGGGTTGACGGCAGACATAGGTGGCGAAAAACGATCAGAGTTTCACGAGACCGAGGCCGGGGAGATCGTTGAGCGTGATTTTGCCGTCTACGATCGTGGTGCCGCTGAAGAGGTCGTTTTTGATGAGCAAGGCGCCGTCGAGATCGGCCCAATCGACGAGCGGGGAAAGTTGCGCGGCCGCGGAGATGGCACAGGAGGTTTCCGTCATGCAACCGAGCATGACCTTAAGATCGAGGGCGCGGGCGAGAGTGATCATCTTGTGCGCTTCGCGCAGACCGGTGCACTTCATGAGCTTGATGTTGATGCCGTCGAAGACGCCGTCGGCGCGGCGCACATCAGCGAGACGTTGGACGCTCTCGTCGGCGATCAGCGGGAGCGGACTGTGCTCGCGGAGCCAGGCGGTGTCGTCCGGCTGATCCTTGGGCATGGGTTGCTCGATGAAAACGACGCCACGCGCAGCAAGCCACTCGATCATGCGAAGCGCTTCGGTACGATCGCGCCAGCCTTGGTTGGCGTCGACGGTGATGGGTCGATCAGAGACTTCGCGGATGGTTTCGATGAGTTTGCGGTCGGTCGCAGCGTCGCGGCCGAGTTTCACTTTGATGATTTTGTAGGGCGCAGCCTCGTGGGTTTTGGCGCGGACGATTTCCGGGGTGTCGATGCCGATGGTGAACGAGGTGACGGGCGCACGCGCGGGGTCGAGACCCCAGATGCGGTGCCAGGGGGCGCCCAGTTTTTTGCCGATCCAATCATGGAGCGCGATATCGACGGCGGCTTTGGCGGCGGTGTTGCCGGGAGCCAAGGCGTCGATCGCGGGAAGAATTTCCTCGAGTTGAAAGGGATCGGCGACGCGCGTAAGGTCGACCCGATCAAGAAACGCCGCCGCGGTGGCTTGGCTTTCGCCGAGGTAGGGCGGCATCGCGGCCTCGCCGTAGCCGATGACGCCCTCGTGTTCGACCTCGACCATCATGGCCGGCGTGGTGGTGCGCGAGGCGGTGGCGATGGTGAATGCGTGTCGCAGTTCGAGCGTGTGGGGATAGGAGCGCAGGTTCATCCGGAGATCAGGCGATGCAGCACAAAGACAGGGTGGGGGCCGGTAACTCAAGCATGGCCTCGCGGGCGGCCGTAGGTAAGCGTGGTTCAGGATCATTTAAAAAAGCCCTTGCGCGGAATTAGTCTCGGGGTACGTTCCGCGGCTTAAGGTCTGTCCCCATCGTCTAGCCCGGTTAGGACACTACCCTTTCACGGTAAGAACCGGGGTTCGAATCCCCGTGGGGACGATCCCTTTACTAAAGCCCGCCGCTCCAATGAGTTGCGGGTTTTATTTTCCCGCAACAGTCAACCTTTCGCTATTTTGCTGACACTTTTGCTGACAGCCCACCGAAGTCCACGGATGTCCAAAACGGGGTGAAGAGATGGACCGGACTTGTGAGGCACACCAGCTCCAGCGGTCGCACAGGTGGCGTCTATTCTGGGGTCCGCCGCCCTTGGCGTAGGCTCCCCAGCAATCACTGCTCTCGATGGTCTCGGCTGGTATATACCGCACTGGGGCACTCTGGGTTCTGGGTGTGTTGGACACAGCTTACCCTGCCCACGCTATAAAAAATCAGACAGACACAGAAGACACGGCTTACTTTTTGACTTTCTCCGCAACCAACAGAGCTGACTTCGTGAGATACT
>RGAX01000256.1 GCA_009919985.1 Opitutaceae bacterium | reverse complement strand
GCCTCGAGCATAATGGTGTCGCCGATTTTCGCGCCTAGCACATCGGCTAATTTGGCGGATAGAATGACGCCATGCGGCGGCGGGGAGATCTCGTGGCCCGTCGCATCGATGGCGCGGCTATGCTGTCCGCCAGGCAGCAGACTGCGCAGGCCGATTTGGCGACTCCGTCCCTGGAAATGTACGCGCACGGCCGCATTACGGGCGGGTTCCAAGCTCATGACGCCTGGCAATTGAGCTAATTCGTGGGCGAGGCGGGCGGAGGAAGGCTCGACTAGGCTGAGATTGAGATCTTGGCGCTGGACGACATCCCACTGAAAATCGAGCACCTCGCGAATACCCGCTTTGAAAGTATTCGGCATAATGATCAACGCCGTCGCGAGCGCGAGGCCTGCAACCGTGAAGAGGGCTTGGGTCGGTCGCCGCTCCAGATTACGCAGCGCGATGCGGAAAGAATGGGAGAGTAATTTTGCCAGGCCGAGTCGCTCAATTAGGGCCGGACGAAAATGCGCCGGCGGCTCGGGCCGCATAGCCTCGGCCGGTGGAAGTTGGGCGGCTTTGCGGACGGCGCCCAATACGCCCAGCGTGACCGCGCTGAGTCCGACGCTGAGAGCAATCACGACGGCGACGGGATCGAGCCGAAAATGAAGATCGGGGAACCGGTAGAACGATTGATACATGTCGACGAGCTGATGGCCGAGGCCAATACCCCCGATGACTCCGCCGAGCACGCCTGTGGCCACCATGACGAAGGCAAATTTTAAATAATGAATAACGATTTGATAATTGGTGAAGCCAAAGGCTTTGAGGATCGCAATCTGTTCGCGTTGGAGGGACAGCAAGCGGCTGAGCACCGCGTTAGTCATGAAGGCGGCCACACCCAAAAAAATTACGGGAAAGCCAATGGATAGAATTGTCAGCACCCGAATTTCATCAGTGATGCGGATATGAGAGGGATGATCTTCGCGACCCAAGGCCCCGAGGCCGCCGTAAGGGCGCAGCAGGCGATCGAGGTCGGCGATCACCGGTTGGGCGCGGGCGCCAGGTGCGAGTGTCAGGGACACGCGATTAAATGCGCCGTAAAGATCCCAGGCGGTGGCGACTTCTTTGTAGGGCATCCAAAAAATACCAAAGGTGCGGGCATCCGGCAGGGCGGCGCCAGGGCGCGACTCAAAAATATATTCGGGAGAGAGTACGATGCCCGTGATGCGGAAGGCTTGGCGGCGGCCGTTGAGCAGGACGGTCAGGGTCTCGCCAGGATTGAGATCGTTAGCTTGGGCAAAAGCTTCACTGACTAAAATTTCGCCGCGGGAGCCCGGGGTGAGCCAGCGACCGCGGCGGAGGAAAAGGCGATTCAGTTCAGGGGTGCCGACATCTGGCAGGGAGCGTACGAGGCCACTCGCTGGTTCTGTGCGTCCGAGGAGATCGAGAGTGATCGGTACGCCGAGATCCGTTTGGACGGTTGCCACGCCCGGCAGAGCGCGGATGCGTTCGCTGACATAATTGGGAGCTCGTTTGAGGGCGCCGCCGATATCCGCAAAATGATTGGTCTGATAATATTCAGCGCGGGTCGACTCTAGGGAGTAAATCAGGCTGCGTGCCATGATGAGCATTGCAAGGCCGCAGGCCATGACGAGGGACACCGCGGCGGCTTGGCCTTTGAGGCGCCGCAGGTCGCGGAAAAGTTTTCGATCGAGGTGCGGGAGCATGGCCGACAGCGGGCGCGGGGTTACCAGCGCAACGTAGAGGGAGCGACGCGGGTAGCGTTTCGCTGTTCGCTCAAGACGCGCCCATCAGAAAAATGAATAACGCGGTCGGCCATGTCCGCCATGACGGCGTTATGGGTGATAACAATCGTGAGCGCGCCGAGTTCGCGATTAACGCGTTCGAGCGCTTCGAGGACGACGATGCCGGTGCGGACATCCAAGGCGCCGGTGGGTTCATCGCAGAGCAGTACCTCGGGACGTTTGGCGATGGCGCGAGCGATCGCGACGCGTTGTTGTTCGCCGCCAGATAATTGGGCGGGGAAATGATCGAGGCGCGCGCTGAGGCCGACCATGGCCAGGGCTTGCTCGGGCGGCAAAGGGTCGCGCGCGATCTCGGTGATGAGGCCGACGTTTTCGCGGGCGGTTAAGCTGGGGATTAGGTTATAGAATTGAAAAATAAATCCAACCGAGTTGCGCCGGTAGCGAGTGAGCGCCGATTCATCGGCGTGGGTGAGGTCCGTATCGCGGTAACTAATTTCTCCGGTGGTGGGAATATCGAGTCCACCGAGTTGATTGAGCAGCGTGGTTTTCCCGCTGCCGGAAGGGCCGAGGAGGACGACAAATTCGCCCGCATAAAGATCGAGATCAACGCCCGCCAAGGCGCGCACTTGAGTCGAGCCTTCGCCGTAATGTTTGGTGAGGCCGCGCACACGAAAGACCGGCACCGCCGCAGTCGCGGGTACAGGGGGCAGAGGGGGGAGAGAGGGAGACAAAGTGAGGAGGCGTTGATGGCGGAGGGAAAATAAGCTACCGCTTTTCATCGCGAGGGCAACTGCCCACAGGTCAAAGGGCGGCGCGTAAGACCGGAAGGTCGAGCGGCTCGGTCGGCGTGGCTAATTCTTCTGGTGGAGTGCGGGGCCACGAGGCGGCGGGGCGATCCCAATAAAGCTCGATGCCGTTCTGGTCCGGATCGCTTAAATAAAGCGACTCAGGTCTTCGCGCTGTTGTCGCACTTGATGTGCGCGCGCCGGCGTTGGGCGGTGTAATTGCGGATCTGCGCGTTGTAATTGGCGTTAAATGGGATTTTGCCGTTTTGCGGATTTTTGACGGCTAAGTCGTCGTCGGCTGCTGCGGTGGCGATGAGCAGCAGGAGCTCCGCCTTGGCGGGGAGTCGTCTTGCCGGAAAGCCCGCATAGGCGGTCAGCCAGTGCAGGGTTTTTTGCCAGGGAGTCGGAATGGAGTCACTCACGGCGGCAGGATGCGCGGACTCCGGCGAGAGAGTCAACGGGAGTTCTAGCCTGAGGTTGTTAAATGAAGCTGCCGTACTGCTCGCCGTGAAAATGGTTTATGCTGATTCAGAAAGTGTTGCACCGCGCGCTGGGCGGTCGTTTTAGGCTAAGTTAAAATCGCCCGAGCTTTGGGTTGCACCCCGAGGGCTGGTTCCTACGTTCTTCCGTTCTCATGGCGCTTTTAAGTCTTCTCGATGTCTCGCATGCCTTCGGCGGCCCGCCGGTGCTCGATCACGTTAATTTCCAAGTTAATAGTGGCGAACGCGTCTGTCTGCTCGGGCGCAATGGCGCGGGCAAGTCCACGTTGATGAAATTAATCGTGGGCGAAATGAAGTCCGACACCGGCCAAGTGTTTCGTCAGCCCGGGGCCCATTTTGCCCGCTTGGTGCAAGAGGTACCGGCTGATCTGACGGGAAGCGTGCATGACATCGTCTCGGCGGGCCTACGTTCCGCCAGTGCGCACGAGGAAGATTGGGAGCGGGAAGTGCGTTTGGAGGATTTGATCAATCATGTCGGCCTCGATTCGCACGCGGAGTTCTCGGCGTTGT
>RGAX01000255.1 GCA_009919985.1 Opitutaceae bacterium | reverse complement strand
ACACCGAGGTTGTTAAATAACCTGCTCCGGCTCTGTAGTTTTGTAATACCCTGTTTTGATGTCGCCCAACCTCCGCATTGCCCTCCGTTTCTTAACGGCGAAGAAACGCGCTATGTTGATGAGCCTCTCCTGCACTGTGCTCGGTGTAGGACTCTTTGTGCTGACGCAGGCCACAACGAGCGGCTTTGAGGAATTTTTCATTAAGACGATCCTCGGCACCGATGGAGCGATGCGCATTGAGGACAAAATTCAAGATACGCTCCGCCAGATGACAGCGGGCGGAGGGTCTGATTTTCAGATCAGCCAACGCCAAGGCTTAAAATACATCGAAGGGGTGGAGGAGCCCAAGCTCATCATTAACGCCCTTAAAGATTTTTCCAATGTCTCGGGCGCCGCGCCGGTGTTGCGTGGATCGGTCTTAGTGCGCGCGGATTTCAAGAACGAGTCGGCCCAAGTTTTTGGTATTTCTTTGGAGGATCACCTGAAAGTTTCTGATCTTGGACGCCAGATTGTGCAGGGCGAAATCGCGACGTTTCGCGAACAGCCAACCGGCGCTCTCATGGGCCGGGTGCTGGCCGATCGTTTGCAGCTTTCTACGGGCAGTTCCTTTATCTTAGAAGCGCAAGGTCAACGCTTGCGCTACACGGTGAGCGCGATCTACGAAACGGGTGTCGCCGATATCGATAAATTGCGCGTTTACGTGCACATGAGTGAAGCTCGCTCGCTCTTGCAAAAACCCAGCGGCGTCTCCTTCGTCCAGGTCAATTTGTTTGAGAAAGATCGGGCCCCGCAAAATTCGATCCAGATCCAGGAGGTCTTAAAACACTCCGCGAAGCCTTGGCAGGAACGCGAAAAGTCCTGGCTCTCGACCTTCCGCGCCCTCCGGATTTCCTCCGCGATCACGGTCTCGGTGTTTACGTTGATCGCTGGTTTGGCGATGTTCAATACGCTCGCGATGATCGTTCTCGAAAAGACCAAGGACATCGCGATCTTGCGTTCGATGGGCTACGAGCGGCGCGACATCACGCAAATTTTCCTCTGGCAAGCGGGCATCGTCCTAGCAATCGGCGCCTTTTTGGGCTGCGTCGTCGGTGCACTTTCCACGTTAGGGGTTTCTTACATGCCGCTGCCGATTAGTGGTATTTTCAAAACGGAAACCTTCGTTGTATCTTGGAACATCTGGCACTACGTCGAGGCGATCGCGACAGCCGCTCTCATGGTGATGATCGCCAGTTTGATCCCCGCTCGCCGTGCGGCACGTCTTGAGCCCGGCGATATCGTCCGCGGCACCGCCCAATAACCCACGCCTTATCCCTCATGGCCGATACAGCTAATTTTGCGCTGCGCTGCGATAACCTGCACCGCTATTTGGGCCAAGACGACGCCCGCGTGCACGTCCTTAAAGGCGTCTCGTTTGAGGCTCGCCGTGGTCAGGTGTACGCCATCGTCGGCCCCTCCGGTTGCGGTAAATCCACGCTGCTTTATCTTCTAGGCCTTCTTGACCAACCCGACGGCGGCGAAATTGAGATTAACGGCCGTAAAATGTCCAACACCGACGACCTGGCCCGCACGGCAGCTCGCGGCGAACACATTGGCTTCGTGTTTCAGTTTCACTTTTTGATGCTGGAGTTCACGGCGCTAGAAAACGTCATGATGCCCATGCGTAAACTTGGCCGCCTGAGCCTGCCAGAGATGGCCGACCGCGCGCACAGCCTGTTATCCTCCGTCGGGCTGGGTGAGAAAACCCATCGTTTGGGTACCCAGCTTTCCGGCGGCGAACAGCAGCGTGTTGCGGTGGCTCGCGCACTCGCCAATCAGCCCTCGATCATCTTAGCCGACGAACCCACGGGTAACTTGGACGTTAAGAATTCGGCGCTCGTTTTCGATCTATTGACCCGGCTGGCCAAGGAAAACGGTCAGGCGGTGGTGCTTGTGACGCATAATCCTGAGATTGCGCAACGCTGCGACCTGACTCGGCCCATGCGTGATGGTCTGTTTGTTTGATTTGCCCTGGACGGCCTGAAATAGGCCTGTCCGGACTGAACCGAGGCCGCGCGAGCGGGGGAGGGGATAATAGCCAGGGATAGTCTTAGGCTGCTATTATCACCGCCCCAAACCAAAAAATGCGTGATAAGCTAAGCCACGCACATCTGGTGCTCTTCCTTATTTTGGCTCGAAAGAAACACGGTTGGGAATTTTTGGTTTACATCGCAAACCGCGCCGCCTTCTTTCGACGGCGATACTGATTACACCACAAGCTCCACCTGTGACTCAACCCACCACGCGACACCTTATCTTGACCGGCCTAGCCGCCGGTCGCGGATTTCCCTGTGCCTGCCGTGAGGGTGTTTCGGTTCCAGGTTTTCAGTCCTGTTTTCAACCCAGTTCTGCAGCCCTTGGCCTAACGAGCCGCGTTGATTCACTCTAATCGGTATTTTCGCTCTGAGATTTTTGGCCCATGTCGAATATTTTCCCTAAATCCGCCAACAAGCTCCCGCTGCAAATCATCATTTATTTGGTGGTTCTCGCCGGGATCGCGACCGCGGGCGTCACCTATTACATGACGCCCAAGTACACGCGGATCGGCTACGCGCCGGTCCAGCCCGTGCCGTTTAGCCACGCTAAACATGTCACCGAGCTGGGGATGGATTGCCGCTATTGCCACAGCAACGTCGACAAGTCCGCGCATTCTAATGTGCCGACCTCGCAGACGTGCATGAACTGCCATAGCATCATCAAGACCACCAGCCCGCTGCTCGCTCCTGTCCGCGAGAGCTACGCTACCGGTGAATCTGTGCCATGGGTTTGGATTCACAAGACCCCAGACTACGCTTATTTCAATCACTCCGCCCACGTGAACCGTGGTGTTAGCTGCGTGGAATGCCACGGCAAGATCAACGAGATGGACGTCGTCTCCCACCAGCAATCGCTGAGCATGGGTTTCTGTCTGGAGTGCCATCGCAACCCTGAGACCCGGGTGCGCGATCCGAAAGATGTTTATAATCTCAATTCACCCACCATCGCCGCCAAATCCGGCGTCGAGGCCGGTCTGAAGTTCGTCCACAATTGGAACATCAAACCGCCCCAGAGCTGCTCTGGCTGTCACCGATGAAACGCATATTTGACCATCCCGCCCCGTCTGAACGCGCTTTGACCGGCCCCCAATACTGGCGGAGCCTAGACGAACTCGCGGCCACGCCCGGATTCAAGCAGCAGCTCGCCCGCGAGTTCCCCGAAGGCGCCTCGAATTTGGACGGCGTCGATCGCCGCCACTTCATGAAGCTGATGGCAGCTTCGTTCGCCTTGGGCGGACTCGGGCTCGCCGGCTGCCGCCGCCCCGAGAAAAACATTTTGCCCTTCGGCAAATCCGTCGAAGGCATCATTCCCGGCCTCCCGCAATATTACGCGACGGCGATGCCGCTGCGTAAATCGGCGATTCCGTTGCTCGCCGAGACGCACCAAGGCCGCCCCACGAAAGTGGAAGGCAATCCGACCTACGCCCCCCATGGTGGCGCTAGCTCGCTCCTCGCCCAAGCCTCCGTCCTCGATCTCTACGATCCCGAGCGCGCGACCGCTCACACGTCTGCTGGC
>RGAX01000254.1 GCA_009919985.1 Opitutaceae bacterium | reverse complement strand
GCCGCCCGCATGACCGACTCGCCCCCGCCGCTATTTACCCTCACGGGCAACCTTCTTGCCGAGCGCACCCTCATGTTTCCAACCTGGGCTACCGGCCTTACTCAACGCGCCACCGCCGAAACATTCCAAGTCGGAGGCAAAGGAATCAACGTTGCCAAAATGCTCACACGCCTCGGCGCACCCAATACCGCCCTTGGCTTCACTGGTGGCTCCACCGGCGAGGAATGCCTCGTGTGGCTCCGTCGCTCCGGCCTGACCTTCCGCGCCTTCCCCTCCACCACGCCAACCCGCACCGGCACCGTCATACGTTCCTCAGGCCAACCCGAGACCACCTTTCTCGGACCCGATGCCCCGCCAGACGCCGCCGCGCTGCGCACTTGCGCGCATTTCCTCGACGACCAACCCGACGGGCTCACCCTAGCCCTATGCGGTAGTTTCCCGGGCTGGACTTCCCCCGACTTCGATGTGCTCCGTGCCACCCTCACTCGCTGGATCGCCCGTGGAACCCTCGTAGCGGATACCTATGGCCCAGCGCTCACGTGGCCACCCATCTACCCGCCTCCGCCGTCGCTCAACGCTGGATCGTCACCGACGGCCCTCGCCTCATTCAACTCCGCGATCAGTCCGGACCTCTTCCAGGAATTACTCCGCCCCAGATTGAAGAAATTTCCGCCACCGGCTCAGGGGATGTCTTTCTTGCCTGTATGCTACACGCCTGGTGCAACCGCGGATACGACCTTTCCGCAGCCGTAAAATTCGCCCTGCCATATGCCGCTGCCAACGCCGCGCACCCTGGAATTGCCGAATTTCCTGAACCCGCTCTGCCTACTTCCCATAATTTCACCAAATAAAGCCTTGCTTTCACGCTTCAAAAACCGCTTTTTCAGCGGTTTTATTTATGAAAGCCACTATCAAGACCCAAGGCCAGCAGTTCACTGTCACCGAGGGCGACGTTCTCATCGTCAATCGCTACCCCAAGACCGAGGCTGGCAACATCATTGAAATCAAGGATGTGCTCGCTGCCGGCGAAGGCGCCGATTACAAAGTCGGCAAGCCCACGCTCGCCGGTGCTTCTGTTTCCGCCAAAATCCTCGAGAACAAGCGCGGTGATAAAGTCATCGTCTTCAAAAAGAAGAAGCGCAAAGGCCACGAGAAAAAGCGCGGCCATCGTCAGGAGCTTTCCGTCATCAAGATCGAATCCATCAAACTCTAAAGGAAACCACCCACCATGGCGCATAAAACAGGTCAAAGTTCCACCTCCAACGGCCGTTCCAGCAAAGCTAAGCGTCTCGGCGTGAAGCTTTTCGGTGGCGAAGTCGTGCGGGCCGGCGGCATCATCATCCGTCAGCGCGGCAGCAAGACCCACGCCGGCAAGAATGTCGGTATCGGTCGTGACTGGACGCTCTTCGCTTTGAAGGACGGCACCGTCAAATTCGACAAGCCGCACCGCAGCGTCGCCGTCGTCGAGCACGCTTAATCGGACTCCCCGATTCATCTTACCAACGCAGCCCGCAACGGCTGCGTTTTTTTATTCCCCCCTAAGCTGAGTTGCCAAAAAACTCAGGTCGCCGCCGGATAACTCCCCAGCCACTTAACCATCGGACACGACGCGCGCAACTCCGCCAGCGCCGCCTTCATGGCCTCGTCCTCGTAGTGACCGCTCACATCGAGAAAGAAAAAATAGTCCCACGGGCGCTTCTTGCTCGGCCGCGATTCGATCTTGGAAAGATTTACGCCGCGCTCGGCCAAAGGCATCAGCATCTTCAATAAAGCGCCCGAGTGGGAAGCCGCCTCGTCGCCGAGTGAGACGAGCAAGCTCGTAACATCTTTACCGCCGCCCACGGAACCGGCCGCCTTGCGCCCGAGCACAAAAAAACGCGTCGTGTTGTCCGCCTTGTCTTGAATGTTTTTCGCCTGCACGGGCACACCGTAGTGCGCGGCCGCCAATTCGCCCGCGACCGCCGCGGCACTCGGATCATCTTTGGCAATCTGCACCGCGCGCGACGTGCTCGAAGCCTCGACCAATTGCGCGTGCGGCAAATGCCGGTTCAACCACAGCCGGCACTGCGCCAGCGCCTGATCTTTGGAGTAAACGTGCGTGATTTTATCCAGTGGCGACTGCGACACGAGCGCGTGCGTGATTTCCAAATAAATTTGTCCGACGATTTTCAGGTCGCTCTCGACGAAGCTGTCCAAGGTCTCGCGCACGCTGCCTTCAGTGGAATTCTCGATCGGAATCACCGCGTGATCCGCTTCGCCTTTTTCCACCGCCGTAAAAATATCCGCAATCGTCGGCATCGCGTGGTAGTCCACGCTGGCGCCAAATTTCTTCATCGCCGCGGCGTGCGTGTTGCTCGCTTCGGGCCCGAGGTAAGCGATCATTAGCGGCTTCTCGAGCGCAATGGCCGCCGACATGATCTCACGGTAAATCGCTCGCAACGCGTCGTGTTTAATCGGGCCGTTGTTCTGACCGGAAACTTTGCGAAACACCGCGTCTTCGCGCTCAGGCACGTAGATCTCGCCACCGGTGCTGCGCTTGATCTTGCCGATCTCAGCCGCGAGCGTAAGGCGCTGGTTGATGAGTTCGACCAACTGCCGGTCGAGTACGTCGATCTTTTCGCGAATCGGGCCGAGTTCCATATTAGGCGGAGGGTTGTGCGGTTTCGTCCTTCGTTATCACAGGCGCGTCTTCGACGGTTGCATTCACTTGGGACTCCTTGGTATTGGCCGCCACGGCCTCTGCTTCGGCCGCGATCACCGCTTCCAAGGGCAATTGCTCTTCGGGTAGGCCCATATCGGCGTCGGTCGGAGTCGGCGCGTTCGTGGTATTTTTCAACCACTCATCGATCTGGCGCGAACTCAACACATCGGAAGCCGGCAACTCGTCGATCGACTTCATGCCCGCAAATTCCAGGAAGCGATCCGTGGTACCGTATTGCAACGGCCGCCCAGGTAGATCCGCCCGGCCCACAATGTAGATCAGATCCCGTTCCAATAATTTATTCACGCCGGCCTCAGCCGACACGCCGCGGATCGTCTCGATCTCGGTGCGCGTTACGGGTTGGCGGTAGGAAACGACGGCGAGCGTCTCGAGAGCCGATTGGCTCAACTTCACCGGAGGCGGTTCCTGCCGCAAAATTCGCAACCATCGCGCAAACCGCGGCTGCGTCATTAATCGATAACCACTCGAGCCTTCGATAAGTAAAAGTCCTTCGTCGGCCGCGCGCAATTCCGCCGCGATCACATCCATCGCCTCGCGGATTTGCGCCGTCGTGATCAACGAGGGCACATCCTGATAGAGCTCCACATCTTCACTGCCATCGATGATCGCCTCCACCGGTTCTTCTACCGCGGCGATGTCTTCAGGAACTGGCGCCTCGATTGATTCCTCCGGCGCCACGGGCACTTCGTCCGGCCCTGCGGTTTCGACAGGTGCGGCGTAGTCGGTCACGATACCAGGCAACGGCATCGTCTGCTGCTCATGAAAGCGCGTGAATACGCCTTGGATGTCCTTGATTGAGAGCGGCTGGTTGGAGGACAGCAGCAGAGCCTTGAGAACTTTTTTTAGGTTAAACGCCATGCGAAGAAAATC
>RGAX01000253.1 GCA_009919985.1 Opitutaceae bacterium | reverse complement strand
AGAGGCGCGTCTGGACGTTGCGGAAATAACCGCTACCGCTCGAGAAATCGTAGCCGAGGCTGGCGCGGTCGCGCGTGATACGTTGGCGACCTTTCTGGCCGGCAAAGGTCGAGGTGATCAGACTGGGGAATGAGGCGTCGGTGGTTTTAGTGTACGTTTCGCCGGTAAAAAAGAGCGTGCGGCCGGCGGTGGGGGTGTAATCGACGCGGAAGAGCGCGGCGTCGATTTTGAACTCGGAGGGATCCGCCGGATATGAGCCATTGGGCTCGGCTTGGTGGCCTTCGCGGTGCGTGGCGGTGGCGACGGCGGCGAAGCGCCCGGTGCGGCCGGCGGCGCTGGCGGTGCCGGTCCATTCATCGGTGGCGGAGGCGTAGGTGGCGGAAGCGCCGGCGAGGATGTTGCGCTTGGCATCGGTAAGGAGCGCGGTGGGGGCAGGACTGATAAAGGACAACACCCCACCGACGGCGTCGGAGCCGTAGAGTGCGGAGGCGGAGCCTTTGAGGATTTCCGCGGTGCGGTACAGGGAAGGCTCAAAGTAGTCGCGGCCGATGAGCTGGGCGTTGCCGAAGGTGAATTGCTCGGGCTGGCGCACGCCGTCGACTTGGATCAAGACGCGGTTGCCGTCGAGGCCACGGATGTTGAAGGAGCGCGTGCTGGGGAAATTGCGGGGGGCGTTGCCAGTGGCGCCGAAGGCGGCGGGGGCGGAGACGCCGGGCTCGTTACGGGCGAGGTCGCGAAGGGAGGCGACGGGATTGAGTAAATCGTTGAGCCGGATTACGGAAACGCTCGCGGGTACATCGGAGACGGGCTGCGCGATGCGGGTTGCGGTGACGGTGATCTCGTCAAGGGCGATGGCCGGGTCGGGCGCGAATTGGGCGGTGGCGACCGTGGGCGCGAGCGCAGCGCTGAAAAGTAGCGCGAGGGAGCGAGGGAAGGTTTTGGAAGCGAGCATGGTGTCGGGACAAAATATGTCAGCCTCTACAATGTAGGCTGATGGTAAGGTGCAACTTTGGAGTGAATTTTTCAGACAGGTATCACGCGGGCGCGCTGGGGGTGTTGCCGCTATTTATAGGTCAACGCGCTCGTGCGGGTTAGGTTTTTCTGGCGCGGGTGGGCTCTCCTCTTTGGAGGCGGCCAAAAAATGCGCTAAAATTTGACTCAATGCCTAATTTCGTAAGTTATTTGCTATAGCTGTATTTTCGCTCTCTTTAACCCAAAAAATATCAGGAGAAACCTCTATGAATCCTCTTACGTTTACGAAAAGGCTCGCTGTGGCCGTTGCGCTTTTCCTCCCCGTGCTCGCGAGCGCCGCGGAAGTTGCCGCCGCCGACACGCACACTAAGGGAGTGAAACCCCGCCGTATCGCCCAAGGTCAGACCGTGAATCTTGCCGACTACCTCGTGCCGGGCAAGACGACCATTTTTGATTTCACCAGCAAGTATTGTCCGCCCTGCGAAGCGATCGCGCCTGAGCTCGATAAACTTCACGCCAAACGCGCCGACATCGCCGTCGTCGCCGTGGACATCAACCGAGTGGAAACGCGCGGTATCGATTGGAAATCGCCCGTCGCGCAGCAATACGGCCTGCGCTCGATCCCGCACTTTAAAGTCTACGGCCCTGACGGAAAACTAATCGCTGAAGATAAACCCAACGACGCGAAAGCGCGGCAGATGGTGCTGAAGTGGTTTGATTAATTCCAGCGCGCTCACCGCCTTCGCACGGCGCACCTGCGATCCACTCGGCGGCTTGACTCGTCCCAGGCCACGCGAGGAATGGAGCCCATGAATCTTATGCGTTTTATTTCAGTTTGCTTGGTCGCGTCGCTTTTGGGCCTAACGGGCTGCGGGCCTTCTGGCGCCAATCCTAAAGTGCCCGCCGGCGCGAAGAGTTCGGGGGGGGTGCACGCGCTGTTGGAAACCGACCAAGGCGCAATCGAACTCGAGTTTTTGCCCGGGGATGCGCCGAAGGCCGTGGAAAATTTCCGCCTACTCGCTGAGCACGGTTACTACGACGGCGTGACGTTTCACCGTATCGTCAAAGGCTTCATGTTGCAGGGTGGCGATCCGGAGGGCACTGGCCGCGGCGGTATGAGTGCGTGGGGCGGTAAATTCGACGATGAGATCAAGCCTGACTCGCCGCTGTATCAAGCCGGCTATAAACGCGGCGTGTTGGCCATGGCGAACTCCGGTCCCAACACCAACGGCAGCCAATTTTTTATCATGCACGCGGATTATCCCTTGCCGCCAGCGTACGTGATTTTCGCGCGCGTGACCAAGGGCCTCGAGGTCGTTGACGCGATCGCTAAAACTCCCACTCAACTTGGCGCCGACGGTGGTATGAGCCGCCCGCTCAAGCCGATTGTGATCAAAAAAATATCCGTGCGACCGTAAAAACGGCGACACGGATATTTTTAGCGGACGAGTTTTAATTAGTAACTCTGCCTACTCAGCGACCGGCGAGGGCGGCGCGGAGGATGGGTTCCATCACATCGGCCTGACGAACGAATCCGAGGTCGTTGGGGTGAGAACCATCGGTGGCGCCTTCGCCGTCAGCGCCGAGCAAGTCGTCGCCACCGATATAGAACAGGCCGGAGACGCCGGCGGCTTTGAGTTTTTCGTAAGCCTCACGCAGCGCGGCGTGGTTGTCGGAGTGGTCTTGGTCGCGCTTGGGTTGGATCCATGAGTTGGTGTAGCGGCGGTCTTCGACGAGGATAATCGGGGTCGAGGGGCGGGCGGCTCGGAGCTGGTTGACCAGCGGGACGCATTTCTCGCGGACGGCGGCGGCGCCCATGTTAGGCAGGCAATCGATCACGTAGACGGAGGCGTCGATTTTAATCAGGAGATCTCCAACGGCGGCGTCCATGCGACCGTTGCCGGAGAAGCCGAGGTTAATAACCGAGCGGTCGAAGCGGCGGCCAAGAATGGCGGTGTGGACCATGCCGGGGCGCGAAGCGCTTGCGCCGTGGGTGATGGAGGTGCCGTAAAATACGATGGGTTTATCGGTGCGCGGGGCGAGCGGCTCAAATGTGGCCGAAGGGGCGACGCCGAGGGAGAGTTTTTCGACGCCGTTGTAGAGCGGTAGGTAGATGGCGTACTCGCGGAGGCCGGGTTTGAGGGTGTTGGCGAGTTCGACGCGGACTTCTTTTTTCTCAGGGCGGGCGACGCCGACCCAGCGCCATTTACCGGCGTCGTCGCGCCCGTACAGATCGAGACCGCTGGCGCCGATGGGGGTCATGTTGACTCCGTTGATGCGTTCGCGGAATAGGGTGTAATCGGCCCAGATGTAGGAGGAATCGGTTTTGAAGCGCACCATCATGCCAGCGCTGTCGCGGCTGAGATTCCAGACGGCAGGGGTGACCAGGCCGTCGGCGCTGGCGGGGAAGCGGTCAAACCAGCGTTTACGCTCGAGATCGCCGAAAGCGCGGCCCTCGACGCCCCACGTGGTGACGTCGTGCCAGGCGAGCGGGAGCGGTTTGGCGGCGGGGGCCGCAGCGGGGGCTTTTTCTTTGGGCGCTGCGGGAGTGGCGGGCGTTTGGGCCAAAGCTGCGGCGATGAGGGCGATGGAGGCTAAGCCAGCAAGCGCGAAGCGGGGGTGAAGGGA
>RGAX01000252.1 GCA_009919985.1 Opitutaceae bacterium | reverse complement strand
CCCAACCCACGAGCATTTTTTGCGCGATGAGATCTCCCGCGATAAAACCCACATAAACGAGCAGCGCGATTTGGTAAGGTCGTTTCCAACGCTGCCGCCACGCCGCGCGGCCGAAGGCCATGACACCGGCGGCGGCGAGCACCACGAGCAGCGCGACGTCCCTTGCGGCAAAGCGCAACGGCACACGAGCGGCGAGTTGGTCGCGGCTGAGTTGAAGCCGAGCTTTTACGCTTTGGGCAATAGCCATGCTCGTCATCGTAGAGCCCGAAACGCCTTCGATCCCGGCCGCTTTCAGATCGAGTCCCGCCGCGGCGTCCCAAGTGAGGCCGTTCCATTTCTTTAAAAAGCGCCGATCCAGAGTGATGTCGTTGATGTAGCTGGCGGTGTCTTCGGAAGTGTGAATTTTTAAACCGAGAATTTTCCAATCTCGGTCAAGTACGATGAGCGCGTCGGTGGTACCCGCGTAGCCGATGATATCCCGGCAGGCCGGTTGGGTGCGCACCACGTAGCCAAGTTCGAGACCGGCACGATCGAGCACAAAAAGTCCATCACGCGCCGAATCATCGGGACGCAATTTAAACGCCTCCGGAAGCAAAGAAACGATTTCGCTCGCGACGACTGGGGAATCGCCCTGCACACGCTGACGCACAGCGACGTCGCGGATTAACCACGCGATGGTAACGACGACAGCAAAACGGTAGAGCTGAATTAGTAAGGTTTTCAACGACGGGTATCGCCGCGGAGGAGGCCGCAGCGGGGCGCTAAGTCATTTGCGTATACCACGATTTTGGCGAGCCCTTTGAACCGTTCCCATCTCCTCGCTGTACGTGGAGCCGCCGGGGAAAATCTCGCGTGATCGTTCATTAAATGCCACTGGGCTGAACCTAGAATTTACTCCCCATTGTTGGTTCGACCCTAAAAGCTGTGAGCATGTTTTACGCCCTGAAACTGGTCTGGTGTTCGGCAATGTTGGCTATGGGGGTGAGCTGGGCTGTACCCGCTAAGCTAGAAGCGAGCGGTGAGACCAAGCAGCAATCCGTATTTTTCCCTAAAGCGACGACCGATGTTTTACAGGCCAATCTGAAGCGTAATCCCGCGGCTCAGGCCCAGGCTCAGGCGTGCTTAAAAGCGGCTCAAGTCTGGCTGGAAAAATCAGATGATGAACTTTGGTCGGCGATGTTTGGAGCCACCCTTCGACGCTCGTGGATGGTGTGGTCGAACGGCTTTTGTCCCACCTGCCGGAAAGATGTGCCGATGTATGGCTGGAAAATAGACGGGATACGCCAGCCGTGGAAGGCGGCTTGCCCGCATTGCCACGAACTATTTCCCAAAAACGACTTCGCTCGATTTTATCGCTCTGGACTTGATGCGCACGGCGTCTTCGCGCCGGAGCGGGCGGATCGAACGCTGTTATTCAACGCCGAGCACCCGGGTGCGGACGATCCACTACGGCAGTTTGGCGTGGACGATGGCACCGGCTACTATGACGGGGTTCAGCGCTGGCATTTCATTAGTGCCTATCTGATCTATGGTCAGTGGAAACAGGTCGTGATGGCCGGGATCCGTACGCTCGCCATGAGCTACGTGCTGACCGGCGAATCCCGATACGCGCACAAGGCAGTCATTTTGTTGGACCGTGTGGCCGATCTTTATCCGAGCTTCGATTTTCTTACTCAAGGTATCTCTTACGAGAAAGCGGATCCCATCGTTGGCGCCGGTCTAGTCACTGTCTGGCATGACGCATGCCGCGAGACGATGGAGCTAGCACTGGCTTACGACATGATTTTTCCGGCGCTCGCCGAAGATCGCACCGCCGTAGATTTTTTAGCTGCGAAGGCCGCGACCTATCATTTGGCGAACCCCAAAAAATCGATGGCCGATATTCAGCGCAACATTGAGGACGGCATCTTACGCCACGTCTTGCGCCAACCAGAGAAAATTTTTAGCAACTTTCCCAACACGGATACGACGCTGCTTATCAATCAAGCGGTGTTGGACTGGCCACGCAATCGCCCGGCCCTACTCGAGGCGCTCCAAACCACGCTGGCGCGCGCCACCGCTGTCGATGGCTTGAGTGGAGAAAAAGGCCTCGGCGCGTACAGCACCTTTGCGCCCCGCAGTATGGCTAATGTCCTCGCGCTTTTCGATCGTCTGGCGCCCGACTTACTCGCGACGCTGGTCGAGCGTGTGCCTAGCGTGAAACAGCTGTTTCTTTTCCACGTCGATACGTGGCTGGGTGAGAGCTACTACCCAAAAATCGGTGACGCCGGAGCCTTCGGCGTGAAGGACACGGTGTATGCCGGAGCCGCATTCAGCCGCTTTGCCTTCGATCCCGCGCTGGGCGGGATTCCTTTCGTCTCCGATTTTACGCTCTTTGGAAAACTTTACGAAATCACGGGTGATCCGACTTATGTGCAACTGCTCTACCGCGCCAACCAACGGAGCGTAACCGATCTGCCTTACGATCTTTTACATCAGGATTCGCCGGCGTTTCAAGGGATGGTAGCCCAGGTGATACAGCAAAAAGGCGTAGCCTTGCATCCAGCCTCCGTAAATAAGAGCGAATGGGGTCTGGCTATTTTGCGTTCCGGATCCGGAGACAAGGAGCGCGGAGTGTGGCTTGATTACGACATCGGCGGTAACCATGGCCGCGGGGATGGCATGAACTTGGGCCTGTACGCGCATGGACTGGAATTGCTTTCCGGGTTTGGTTATCCGCCCGTACAGTTTGGCGGTTGGCATTCCCCGCGAGCCAACTGGTATAAAATGACTGCGGCGCACAACACGGTGGTTGTTGATGGCAAAAATCAACTCGCTGGTTTTGGCCAACCCGAGACGGATCCCTTGAGCATCCAACTCGATCCGCGAAAAAAACAGGTGCTAGGAAAAATCACGGCCTGGGCCAACGGCCAGCACACCCAGTGGGTCCGGGCAGCGGGTCCAGAACTGGTGCAAACCTCCACGCTAAAAACTTATGAGCGCTCCTTGGTGTTGATCGATATTTCACCCGCCGACAGTTATGTGCTGGATATCTTTCGAGTCACCGGCGGCCAAGAACACACCCGATTTCTCCACGGCTATTTTGGTACCGCCAGCGCTAAGGGGCTAGCTCTAGCACCCGTTGCAGACTTCGGCCACGACGTGCAAATGCGTAACTTTCGCGGCGGACCCGCCTCTCCGGGCTGGCACTTAGATTGGAAAGCTGAGGATCGCTACGGCTACCTAACCGCCGGCCAAACCATCCACCTGCGCACCACCGATCTTACGTGCGGCGCCCATGCCTCCTTAGCCGAAAGCTGGCTTATGTACCCAGATAAGGGCGTCAGCCAAGAGGCTTGGATTCCCAGTCTTTTGATCCGGCGAACGGCTCCCGCAACCGCACCTCTGCAATCGACCTTTGTCGCCGTACTCGAACCTTATGCCGGAGAAACTAAACTCGGAGCGATCACGCGCTTGGATTTACAGATGCCGCCCGGCGCCGTGGCTGACGACTCACATGTAGCCATCAGCGTAAAACACGCTGATGGAAAAACGGACCTGATCATTGCCGCGCCCGCGGCCAGTTCGGCCCATCCAAGCCAACTGGTGCAGCCGGATTGGGCCGTCACCAC
>RGAX01000251.1 GCA_009919985.1 Opitutaceae bacterium | reverse complement strand
GGGTTTACCGTAGCGCCGCTGATTTTAAACGTGAAGGCGTGGCGGCACGGCGCGGCTTCGGGGCCGAGGTCGGGCGTCGTGATGGTGAGCGTGGTGCCGTTCAGCGAAGTTTTCAAAGCGCCGGGGACGCCGAGCATCGTGACGGTGGCACCAGCAGGGACTTTAACGTCGCGCAGGATGAGTTGTTTGCCGGGCCAGCCGACGGTGATGGCGTAGAGTGCGTCGGGTTTTTGCGTGAAGAAAACGCTTTTCACAGCCGCGCCATCTTTGGGGGCCTGGCCGATTTGGTCCATGAGTTTATATTTGATCATGTACTCGCCGTATTCCTGCGTGGCGCGTTTGCCCTCGGTCCACTGGGTCGAGCGGCCGGCGGTACGTGTGCCGTAGATGGCTTCGCCGTTGACCTTGAGCCAGTCGCCGATCTCCAGGAGGCGTTGCTCCATGAGCGGCGGGATGGTGCCGTCGGCGGCGGGTCCGATGTCGAGAAGGAGATTGCCGCCGCGGCTGACCAGATCGATGAGGACAAAGATGAACTCGCGTGAGGTTTTGTAGTCGTCGACGCGTTCAGCGCGGTTGAGGCCGTAGGAGGCGGCCATGCCGCGGCTTTCTTCCCAAGGCTGGGTGCTGTCTTTGAGGCCGGCGGCGTATTCGGTCGTCCAGTAACCGCCGTGTTTGTGGCGGCTGTCTTTGCCCCAACGGTCGTTGATGACGACGTCGTTTTTTGAGGCAGATTCGTTAAATAACCACGCGAGGAGCTCTTCGGATTTCCAGTCTTTGGAAGGCATGTCCCACTCGCCATCGGCGAAGATGATCGACGGCGCGTAGCGGGAGACCACGTCTTTAAATTGCGGTGTCATGTGCTCGGTGACGTAGCGCGCGCGATCGGTGAGCCAGAGTGGATTGTACCATTCGTAGAGTGAGTAATAGAAACCAAATTTCAGGCCGGCGGCGCGGGTGGCGTCGGCGAGTTCGCCTAATAGGTCGCGCTTGGGGCCAATCTCGGCGGCGTTCCATGGGCGGCCCCAGGTGCGGCTGGCTTCGGCGCTTGGCCAGAGGGCGAAACCTTCGTGGTGCTTCGAGGTGGGCACGACGTATTTCACGCCGGCGCGCGCGAAGAGATCCGCCCATTGTTTGGCGTCGAAGAGTTCGGCGGTGAATTTCGGCGCGAAGTCCTTGTAATCGAAATCGGCACCGTAATTTTTGGCGTGAAAGGCGCGCCAGTTGGCCCATTTGGCCTCTTTGCTTGTGATGCGGTTCCAATACCACTCCGCGTATTCGCCTTTCTGGCCGTAGGCGGGAACGGCGTAGACGCCCCAGTGGATAAAGACGCCGAACTTGGCGTCGAGAAACCACGCTGGGGTCGGGCGGGCGTCAAGTGAGGCCCAATTGGGTTCAAATTTTTTCGGCGCGACTTCAGCGGCGCGAAGCGTGGGCTTGAGGCAAACCAACGCGAGCAGCGCTAAGGTGGCAACGAAACCGGGGCGAATGCGGGTGCGGAGCAGGGACATAGTAGGAAAGGGTTTTTCGGGGGCGTGGTGAGCTTGGAAATCACGCGGGCGGGGTGCGAGGTTTTTACGGTGCGGCTTCGGCGACCAGGGTGGGGGGTTACCGCAGCACGCTGAGACTGCGAAGCTCGGCGGCATCGAGCGTACGGCTTAAAACGGCGGCGCCGCCGATTCAGCCGGTTGAGCCGACACTGCACGATCTGTGGGTCACGCCCTCGCCTAAAGGGTCTGGCTGTGTTTTATTATTTTTTAGCCCGTTTTGCCTGATGAAGATAGCCGCGTAACGTGGCAGCACCACCTAGGTGAAGGTGTTCGGCCAACCAAGGAATCGACGCTCCGGTTTGTTGCCTGATTTCGCCGGCTAATTCGATTTTCCAAGACTGCTTCATCGGTTTAGTTATCAACTCCGAGCTGGTCCGGTTGATGAGGGCTAGTCGATGGGTTAGAGCTGTGTGCCAACTTGCCTGCCTTAACTCCAATCGCTCCGCCCCTTGCAAGCCGGAGGTGAGCAAGTGTGCGGCGTGCTTTTTGGCGAGGGCTCGACGCCAAGCGAGGGTGCCGATAGCCCAGCCTTGGGCCAGCCCGACCAAGCCCTCGCGCTTCCACGAGGCTTCGTCCAAGGCGAGTTTGTGCAGATAATCGGCGTAGGCCCGGTGACCGTCGTCGTTGTCGGACCAATCTCCGATTGCGCTCAGCCAGTCACGGGCTTTGAGCGAAGTCGGGCGTGGGCCCTTTAGCAGCGCGGCTAGACTGCTCCAACGATAGCCGGTGACCTGTTCGGGCAGCACGACTTTCGCCCGCACGGGATTAAGATGGATATAGTTCACGACGCGGCTCAACGCGGTGATATCTTCGATCAGTAAGGCCTGATAGCGGCCTTGAAACAAATGGCCTTTTTCTGCCCGCAAACGGTTAAAGCGGCTTGCCATGGAACTTTGCAGCCAATGCATCCCTTCACCCAGTGTTGGTTCCGGGGTTTCCACCGCTAGGTGAAAATGATTTCGCATCAAAACATACGCGTGGACCTGCCAGCCAAACTGGTCCGCTGCTTGAAACAAGGTCGCCAAAAACGCCTCCGCTGCGTCCACGTTCTCGAACAAATCGCGTCGATAGTTACCCCGGTTAATCACGTGGTGGATCGCCCCAGGGTATTCGATGCGCAGTCGTCTGGCCATGAACTAGCAGGTCTAGCTTTTTAGTATCTTTCAAACCAAAAAATAACAAAACACGGCTAGGCCATTATATTGATCTCCCCCTTATTTAGCCATTATTGAACCGCCATACCCTGAGATGACTTCTTGCGCTGCTTGTCTGTCGTTACGTTTTCGACAGCCGCCTTGCCCAGGCGCGCCTCAAGTTGCGCGTAGTAAAGTGAGCGCGGAGTAACACTTTCGTGGGGGGATTCCTTCCATGCTGTGCCTTGAAGAGCGCCTTCGCACAGCTCATCCTTTCTGCCCGAGGCCGCATTCACGGAATTCATATACATCTTAGCCCACTTGGGGTCGAACAGCCCGGGATCGGAGTTTCCGATCATGAAGTTCTGTCCGAGCGGCGGCTGATTGGCAAAGATCAACGTGGATGCGCAGTTCCAGAAGACGATGGTGTTCCCGCTCCATCCATGGTTGCCGCCCCAGCGACCGCGGTTAACCGAACACAGACCCGCCTTGTAGCCGTTCACCCTTACATTATCGTACAGCGTCCCCATGGTCCACTTGTGATGCGTTTCGCTACAGTCCCAGGCAGACTCCGAACTGCAATCCACGAAGGCGTTGGGACCTGCCACATTGGCCCCCATCATGAAGTCGTGCCGTCCGTTACGGCTGGTACAGCGCTGTACGAGGATTGATGGCCCGGCCTTCCCCGCGATCACATACGTGTAGCGTCGCCCGCCCTCGATCAGGGAAACTGGATCCAAGGCCGTGCAGTCCTGCACGGTAATGTTACGAGCCCCTTCTCCAAGATTCACGATGCCACTGTTCATGTGCGTGGCCGTGCAATTGCGTATCCAGCCATTTTCGATCTTGGAAAAACCCATTGCCCAGCCGGCATGCCGCTCATCATAGGCATACTCGACCGCTTCGGCCTGACCAGAAATGACAATTTTCTTCCTCATGGTAGGATCGTACACGCTGTCAAATCGAAGCCTCTCAATCCC
>RGAX01000026.1 GCA_009919985.1 Opitutaceae bacterium | reverse complement strand
GGGCGCCCTCGATGCGTAGCGCTGAGGCGAAGGCGGGAGTCGCGCGGCGGTAATAAGGCGCGGCGGAGTCGGCCGCGCGCGGAAGTGATTCCGAATCCATGGCGAGCGCGGCCATGAGAAATGGCGTAGTCGCTGTCGTGGACCGAAGAATGAGTTCGGGCGGCCCTTCGGCGATGATCTGACCGCCGGCAGCGCCGGCCTCGGGACCGACTTCGAGAATCCAGTCGGCGGATTTCAGGACGTCGAGATTGTGTTCGATGACCACGAGACTGTGTCCTGCCTCGACGAGGGCGTGGAGCGCGGCGAGCAGGCGTTTGACGTCGTGGCGGTGGAGGCCGGTGGTTGGTTCGTCGAGTAGGATCAGCGCTCCGCTCGTCGGAGCCGGCGGGGTTGACGTTGACTTGGGAAAATCGGAGTGGGCAGCTGAAGCGGAAGAGAAAGCGCTGAGGTAACGGACGAGTTTTAGGCGTTGCGATTCGCCTCCGCTGAGGGTGTTGAGGGGTTGGCCGAGGGTGAGGTAGCCGAGGCCGACGGATTCAAGCGTCGAAAGCCGTTGTCTAATGGTTGCGAGCGCGGCGGCGGCATTGCGAGCTTGCGCGGGGGTTTGGGGGCGATCGCTGGGTGTATCGCTAAACAGTGGGACAGCGTCGGTCACGCTGGTCGCGAGCAGGTCAGCGACGGAGCGATCCTGCCAGCGAATCGCGAGCACCTCAGGTTTAAAACGGCGGCCCTCGCAGACGGGGCATGGGACGAAGACATCAGAGAGAAATTGCATCTCGACGCGTTCGTAGCCGAGGCCTTGGCAGTGATCACAGCGGCCCTCGCCTGAGTTGAACGAAAAACTCGAAGCGTTGAAACCGGCGGCGGCGGCGGCTGGCGTCGCCGCGTAGAGTTCGCGGATGAGTTCCCAAGCTTCCGTGTAGAGCGCTGGATTGGAGCGGGGTGTACGCGAGAGCGGGGATTGATCGACGAGGACAATTTCTGAAAACGCGAGGTCGCTTGTGATGGCGGCGATTACGGCCGGATCCTCTGTAAGTTGGAGTTTTTGGGCGAGAAGGCCTTGGTGGATGACGTTATCCAGTAGCGTAGACTTGCCGGAACCGGATACGCCACTGAGGCACACGAGCCGCTGCAGCGGAAGACGGAAGGAGAGCTCGCGCAGGTTGTGCTTGGTGGCGTTTTTAAAATGGAGCGAAGGGTGGTTCGCAGGCACAGGGCGGCGCTTCGCGGGCAACGGGATGGATTGGCGGCCGGAAAGGTACTGACCGGTGATGCTGCTTTCAGATGCGAGCAACGCTGGTACATCGCCTTGGAAAACAACATGGCCACCTCGGGCGCCGGGTTCGGGTCCGATTTCGATGACGTGATCCGCGGCGCGGATCATGGCCTCGTCATGCTCTACGACGACTACGGTGTTACCGGCGTCAGTGAGCGTACGGATGATAGCGATAAGTCGGTCGATGTCGCGCGGGTGAAGGCCCACGCTCGGTTCGTCGAGGACAAACAACGTGTCGACGAGGCAGGTGCCTAAGCAGCTAGTGAGGTTGACGCGCTGGACCTCGCCGCCGGAAAGCGTTTTGGATTGGCGCTCGAGCGTGAGGTAGCCGAGGCCGACTTGTTGCAAGTAACGCAGCCGCGTAAGAATCGACTGGAGAGCGTGATCCGGCGGAGCCGATGCGCTTGCGTTGGATTCGGGTGCGGGCTGGGCGGTAGGGGTGATCAGATCGAGCAGGGTGCTGACCGGGAGTTGGTAAAGCTCGGGCAGGGTGTGCCTCTGCCATTGCCAGCAGAGGGATTCAGGTTGGAGGCGTTGGCCGCGGCAATCAGGGCACGGGTTATACGCGCGATAGCGCGAAAGAAAGACGCGCACATGCATCTTGTACGTCGTCTTTTCGAGCCAGCGAAAGAATCCCTTTATGCCGTACCAGTACTGGGGCCACGTCTTGTTGTTCTCGTCGCCATAGCCAGGTTCGCCGTCGATGATAAAGGATTTTTGCTCATCGGTTAGCGTGGCGAACGGGACGTCGGTAGGAATTTTTTTCTTTTTGGCGAAAACGCGCAGGTCGTCGAGAGAAGCGCGGTAGACCTCGCCTTCCCAACATTTGAGTGCGCCGCCATTGATGGACAGCGATTGGTCGGGGATCGCTAGGCGGTAGTCGACTTCGATGACCCGCCCGAAGCCGCGGCACTTGGGGCAGGCGCCGAGCGGAGAGTTGAAGGAAAAGAGGGCGGGCGAGGCCGCGCGAAACGTGCGACCGGTTTTGGGTGAGTGGAGGCCGCGGGAAAAGTGGCCCAGCTCCTCGAAAGTCTCCGCCGCAAATAGATAAATTTGGCCGTGGCCGAAATGGAGTGAGGTTTCGACGGCTTCGAGGAAACGCGCGCGCTGGCCGGCTACAACAGCGACGCGGTCTTGGATGACGAAGAGTGAGGTGCCGGAGGGAAGCTGGTCTTCAAATTTAGACGGTTCGGCGAGAAGCGCTTCGATCTTGTGGACGTTCGAGGCGACGAGGACGCGGACATAGCCTTGGTTTTTGAGGCTGGTGAGGATTTCTGGCCACGTGAGGTTGGCGGGTTTCTCTACTCGGAAGGAGATGAGCGCGGTGCGGGCTGGATGGGCTGCAAAAGATTTTTTCCAAATCGAAGGCGGGTTGTCATCGTCGATGGACTCACCGGTGGCGGGGTCGTAACAGGTGGCTACTTGGGAGAACCAAACTTTAAAAAAATCAGTGAGCTCTGTCATCGTACCGACAGTGGAGCGGGACGTTTTTACGGTGTTGGTCTGTTCGATGGCGATGGACGGGCGGATATTTTCGATTGAGTCGACTTTGGGTTTGTCGAGGAGATCGAGAAACTGACGGGTGTACGCCGAGAACGTCTCGACGTAGCGGCGCTGGCCTTCGGCGTGGAGTGTGTCGAAAACGAGTGAAGATTTACCCGCGCCGCTCAGGCCGGTGACAACCACGTAGCGGCCGAGCGGCAGATCGAGGTCGAAGCCCTTGAGGTTATTTTGACGGACGCCGCGAAGACGAATGCACTCGGGAGCGGCGATGGTGGGGGCGACGGAAAGGGCGGAAGATTTTTTAACCACGGATGGGCACGGATGAATAGACCGGTAGAGAACGCAAATCCCGACGTAAGTTCGCGGTACGACTCGAGCGGGTGACGCGCACTAGCGCGTGAGGGTGAGTTTGGCGCCGGCGTTATTGATGGAGCGGATTACAGAGGGGGTTGGGCGCGTGTCGGTGACGATGGTGAAGCGAGCGTCGAAAGGAGTGGTGAGGCTGAGGGCTTTGCGTCCAAACTTGGATTTATCGAGGGCGAAAATCGTGCGTTCCGCCGCGCCAATCATCTTGCGCTGCGCAGCGACGATGAGGGCGTTGTGATTCCAGATGCCGTTTTCGGTGATGCCGGCGCCGCCGAGGATCGCGAGGTCGGCGTGAGTTTGCTCGAAGGATTGTTCGCACAATGGGCCGACGAGGACGCCAAGGCGGCTATAAATACTGCCGCCGGTGACGATGGTTTCGACGCTGCCGATCTCACCGAAAAGGGAGGCGATGGGGAGCGAGTTGGTGATAACTTGGAGGTGTTTATCGGCGAGTAGGCGAGCGACGGCGTAGGTGGTGCTGCCGCCGTCGAGGATGACGGTCATGCCGGGTTGGACTTGGTCGGCTACAAGTCGTGCGATGGCGAATTTCTCGTCGGGATGGCGCTGGTTGCGGGCGATGAAATCGTACTCTTGGGCGAAGGCATCCGTCTCGATCAGCGATGCACCGCCGTGGTGGCGACGGGCGATGCCGCGGGTTTCAAGCGAATCGAGGACACGACGTACCGTGGAAAGCGAGCCACCGAAGCGCGTGGCGAGCGTGTGCAGATCAGCGTATTTGTGCTCGCGCAAATAGCGTTCGATGGAGTCGGTGCGCTGTTGGTTGGTCATGGTTGGGCGCGGGAATAAAGGTGGGCGAAGAGGTCGAGGTACGCCGTGACTTGGCGGGCGGGATCGAAGCTTGTGCGGGCGTAGCTGCGAGCGGCACTCGCCAATTCGCCGCGGGCGGAGTTCGAGAGTTGAAAGAGCGGGGCGAGGGCAGCGTGGAAGGCCAAACGGTCGTCGCGGGGGATCACCCAGCCGGTGTGACCGGAGATAAAACACTCGCCGATGCCCTGCGCATCGTAGGCGACTGCGGGCAGGCCGTGGGCTTGGGCCTCGATCAAAAAATTGGACAAAGATTCGCTTTCGGAGGTATGGACGGCGATGTCGGCCGCGGCGTAAAGCGGGGCGGGATCGCGCAAAAACCCCAAAAAGCGTACGCGCTCGCTCAGGCCGAGCTCGGCGGCGAGCTGTTCGCATGAGGCGCGGGCTGGACCTTCGCCGGCGAGCCAGAGCTGCCAATTTGTAGATGTGGGAATGCCGGCGGCGAGGTGGATCAGTTCGCGCTGGTTTTTCTCGGGGCGAAACATGGCCACGTTAAGCAGGATCTTCGTTGTGGCGGTGGCACCTTGTTGGGCGCGAAGGGCGGCAGCGAAGGTAGGCGCGGCGGGTGCTGGGAAAACAAGAGAGTTATGGATGACGGAAATTTTGTCCCCGGGTATGCCGTAACGGCCGTAAAGCGTGGCGCTGGCTTCATGGCTGTTGGCGACGATATGAGTAGCTGCGCGCAGCGAGCGCCGAAAGAAGTAGGGTAGGGATTTTCCTGTACGCATGGTTGCGACCACAGCGGTACGGGGCCAGCGATCTTGCACGAGGTTACGCAGGGCAAACGCGTAACAATTCGCCATGCGTCCCATGCACAAAATCAGGTCGGGTGTGGCAGCCTCGACGGCGTTGAATAACCCGGGGGCGAACCAATCTAGATGCGTATCGAATGACTGAAGCGCCTGGTGCTTAACGGTGGGCGCGAGCGTGCTCTGCAACGCTCCGCGGGGTCGAAACGTCAAAAGTGTGGTGGGGTGACCCGCCGCGCTAAAAGCGTGGGCGAGGAGAACGGATTGTCGCTCGGTGCCACCGCTGCGGAGGTAGTCTTGGACGATGAGAATTTTCATTGCCGGTTAATCAGCAGGGCGGAGAGTGGCGGACTATGAATTCGGCGTTATCGCAACTGTTCATGCGTTGGGCGATCCTCGCGCTTGGCGTTATGCTCGCAACCAAACTTGGGATCGGCATCCGCTGCGACAGCGGTTCGACGTTGTTGGTCGTGGTCGTATTATTGAGTTTCTTCAACGCGATCCTGAAGCCGTTGATGGTGCTGTTTACGCTGCCCTTCATTTTGCTCACCTTGGGCTTGGGGATGGTCGTGATCAATGCCTTGTTGTTTTTGCTGGTTGCTAGATTGGTGGACGGTTTTTACGTGGCGAGCTTTTGGTCGGCGGTGGGTGGCGCGATCGTTGTGAGCGTTACGAATCTGGTTTTGAACGTGTTTACGCGCGGTCCGCGGGGGCCGAGTGGAGGCGTTGGGGGCCCGACGCGGTCGAAAAAGGAAAAGCCGGCTGATGTGATTGATATTTAAAGAAGCGGAGTTTCCGTTTGACGGAGGTGGAGGCGATTGCAGCTTGGCGACATGGCAGAATCCATGGAATACGATCTCGTTGTCATTGGCGGTGGCCCAGCGGGCTACGCGGGTGCGATCCGCGCCGGACAACTCGGCAAGAAAGTCGCGTGCATCGAGATGGAGCGCGCGGGGGGCACTTGCCTTAATTGGGGCTGTATCCCGACCAAGGCGTTACTGAAGAGCGCGGAGCTTTTCCAAAAAATCAAGAAGGCTGACGCCTACGGCATTTCCGTGAAAGACGTGGGTTTCGATTTCGCCAAAGTCATGGAGCGTTCGCGCGGCGTGGCCGGCCAGATGGCTAAGGGCATCGAGTTTCTGTTTAAGAAAAACAAGGTCGATTACTTCGTTGGTCGCGCGCAGGTGACCGCGCCGGGCATGGTGACGATCACCGAAGGCGAACACGTCGGAAAATATCTCAAGGCCAAGAACGTGCTTGTCGCTACCGGTTGCAAGATGCGCCGGATTCCTGGACTCGAATTTGACGGCGTGCGAGTAATGACTTCACGCGAGGCGCTTTCTAATCTGAAGTTGCCCAAGTCGATCATTATCGTGGGCGCGGGTGCGATCGGCGTGGAATTCGCTTACCTTTATAATTCCTTCGGATCGAAGGTGACGCTTGTCGAGATGTTGCCGCAGATTCTACCCGTCGAGGACGAAGAAGTGGCCAAGGCGCTCGCGCGTTCGTTCGAGAAGCAGGGCGTGGCGTTGCACACGAATACGAAGTGCGAGAATTTCCGCGTCGGCAAAAACTCGGTGAAGGTTGATCTCGTCGCAGGCGACCAGAAGACCGAAGTCGAGGCCGAGGTGTTGTTGTCGGCGATTGGCGTAGTGGCGAATCTCGAAGGAGCGTTTGCGGCCAATCTAAAACCCGAGCTGGATCGCAGTTACCTAAAAATCGGCGACGATTATCAGACGAGCATCAAGGGCGTTTACGCGGCAGGCGACATTATCGGGCCGCCGTGGCTCGCGCATGTGGCGACCTTTGAAGCAATCAACGCGGTTAACGGCATGTTTGGCCACGGCCACCCTAAGCGGGTGAAAAATTTTCCGGGCTGCACGTATTGTCAGCCGCAGGTCGCCAGTACAGGTCTCACCGAGAAGGCCGCGAAGGAAAAAGGACTTTCTTGCAAAGTCGGCAAATTCCCGTTCACGGCTTCCGGCAAGGCGGTCGCAGCGGCGGAGAGCGAGGGTTTCGTCAAAGTCATTGCCGATGCAAAGACAGGCGAAATCTACGGCGCGCATATCATCGGTTCCGAGGCCACAGAGTTGATCGCGGAGTACGGTTTGGCGATGGATCTCGAGGCTTCGGTCGATGAGATTCATCACACGATCCACGCTCATCCGACCTTGAGCGAAGCCAATATGGAGGCCGCGGCGGCAGTCACCGGCGAAGCGATCCATATTTAAGCGCGTTTTTTGTGCTTGGGCCGCGTCCGTGCTGGATGCGGTCCGCTGAAGAGCTGGCGCGAGCTTACTTGCGCTTGGCGGATTTAGCTTTGCTGCGAGTGTTGGGGGCGTTGCCGTCAGCGCCCATTTCCTTGAGCAGGCTGGTGAGGTAGGGGATGAGTTGCTTTTTACGACTGACGATGCCCGGGAGGTCGAATATTTCGTCCTGTTCTACGTGGGCGTAATTAATGCGTTGGATGAAGCTGGCGTCGCCTTTGACCAATAGAAGTGAATTCTGGGTGTTGATGTCAGTGACGAGCAGGGCGGCAAAGGCGAGTCCTTCGTCTTCGCGCAGACTAAGAAGTGCAGCGGAGATAGGGTTGGCGTGTTGCCAGAAATTGCCGAAGCCAAGTTCTTCGACTTGGGAGACAGCGAAGCGTTGGCCTTCTTCTTCGTAGATTTTGAAATCGGAGCGGACGATCTTCTCCGGGGGATTAGCGAGGATGACGGAGCCGGAGTTGAAGATTTCGTCGGCGAGTTGCTTGGAGTTTACACCGGCTATTTCGGCGAGCCAGGCGAGGAGGATCGCGTCTTTGCGGGTGGTGGTCGGCCCGTTGAGGTGGAGGGTGTCGGAGATGAGTCCGGACATCATGATACCCGCGATCGCCGGTGAGGGTTGGAGGTTTTCGCGCCGGAACAGATCGGCGATGATAGTACAGGTGGATCCGACCGGTTCGTTGATGAAGAGGATGGGTTGGGGGGTGTTGAGAGAGCCAAGGCGGTGGTGGTCGATGATCTCGGTGATGGTGACCTCTTCGGCGCCGCTGACCGCTTGAGTCATCTCATTGTGATCGACGAGGATCAGGCGGGTTTGAACGGGTTTAAGAATGTCGCTCTTGGAGAGCACGCCGACCAGGGCGCCGTTATCATCGAGCACCATTGCCGCGGGGGCTGACATGGCGGAGATTTTGCGGCGGATATCGGCGAGGCGGGCGTCGGGGTGAAACGAGGTGAATTGTTTCTCGATGACGCGGTCGATCGTGGTTGCGGTGCGGACGCCGAGAGCGGTGGTCGCGGAGTCCCACGGACTACTGATGATGCTGACGCCGGCGCTTTGGGCGAGGCGGAGGATGTCGTCGTCGACGCCGAGACCGCCTGTAATGATGATGGCGCGAACGCCTAGGGTGATGGCGCGGGCTTGGATGTCGCGGCGATCTCCGACGATGATGAGCGAGCGGTTGGCGGGGATGTTGTCACGTTCGGAAATGGTCCAGAAGGTGGCGACGTCCATGGCGCCAACGCGAATGAAGTATTCGTCGATTTGCTCGGTTCGCTGAGGCGGGGAATGAAAATACCTCCGAGGTGGGCGAGGGAGATCGTGCCGAGTACTTGGCGGGCGGAGTCAATGACCGGTAGCTGGCGAATGTCGTGGCGATCGATAAGTTCGAGGGCTTCGGCGCAGGTGGCTTCGGGTGAAACGGAAACGGCATTGGCAACCATCAGATCGCGGACGCGAGGTGAGACGTCGCTCACATAAACGGGGAGGGATTGGCCGAAGCGGGTGAGGATGGTGTCGATGCGGGCGTTGCTGTTGCCGCAGCGGGCGGCGATGTAGCCTTTTTCACCGCGGGCCTCTTTCAATGCCGCATAAGCCAGCGCGGAGCAGATCGAATCAGCATCGGGATTTTTATGGCCGATGATGTAAGTGGTATTGCTGGTGGGCTCGGAGACGGCGGGCGACATAGGACTACGAAATAGATACTGATCGTCGATTGGCTGCGGGGAAAGCTGGAAATAAAAAACCCGGCGCTTGGGAGCGGCCGGGTTGAAAAAGAGTCGGAGCGAACAGGGTTAGGGGCCTTGCACGGCGACGGTGCCGGCGGCGCTGCCGATGAGCGAATTTACCCCGTAGATGCGGGCACGATTAGCTGCGACAGTGCTGTAGGGAATGGCTTGTAGGATGTTGGTAGGTTTCGAGTTGCCGTTACCGTTTGAGGTGAAAATTCCGGTGGTGTTAGGATGAAAATTTACGTTACCGCCGAGGTAGGCGATGTAGCCGCCGGTGTCTTTGTAGACGCCGATGTTGGTGGCGTTGGTGGTGCCGTTCCAAGTGCCGGCGGTCTGCAGGCCGCGGGTGTAAACGACGGGCGTGGTGGCTGTGTCGCTCATTTTAACACCGCCGACGAATTCCAACGAGATCGTCGAAGCAATGAAGGTCGTATCCATCTGATTGCGCGCGGCGACGCCAGCGCGAAGAATCACCGTAGGGACGGTGGCGGGATAGAGCGGATCGTTTTTCGCGAAGTAGAACGCAGGGTCGGTGAGGATGTTATTTTTAGCGAGGATGCCCGGCCAGCGATAGACGGCGGTGCCACCAGTGATCAATGTCGCGCTGGTCTGGGGGTCAGGGAGGCGGTCGTTGTTGTCGCCGGCGTAAATTTGCGCGGCCTTGAGGACTTCGCGGATATTATTAGAGTCGACGGCGCGTTGGGCCTTTTCACGTACAGTGCCGACGGTGGGGATGATGATTGCCGCGAGGATGCCGATGATCGCGATGACCGTGAGCAATTCGATGAGGGTGAAGCCGGCGATCTTGTTTTTAGCGGTGATGCGCATGGGAGGGTGATTATCTAGTTTAGGGGAAAAAAGTGCTTTTGAAAATTACCCGAACTCCAAGGAGCTCAAGCAGAATATCGCGCACTCGGACTGGACAAAGCTTTTATGCGCGCCCTACGCTGTAAGGATGAAGATCTATCTGGATGGTAAATTCGTCGATTCCTCCGAGGCCAAAGTGTCCGTGTTTGATCACGGTCTGCTGTACGGCGACGGCGTCTTTGAGGGCATCCGGCTTTATGGGGGTAACATTTTTCGGCTAGACGAGCACCTGGAGCGCTTAGAGTACTCCGCCAAGGCGATCATGCTTCAGATGCCGCATACGCGTGCAGAATTGCGTGAACTCACCTGCGAGACCTGCCGCCAAAACGGTCTCCAGGACGCCTACATTCGCTTGGTGATCACGCGCGGCGTGGGTGATCTCGGGTTGGCGCCTTGGCTCTGCCCGAAACCGTCAATTTTTATCATCGCCAGCAAGATTTCCCTCTACCCGCAGGAACACTACGACAATGGTCTCGCCATCGTCACCGTGCCCACGCGTCGCATTGGCCCGGCGGCGTTGCCGGCCACCATTAAGTCCCTCAATTACCTCAATAACATCCTTGGCAAGATCGAGGCCAGGCAGTTCGGAGCGCTCGAGGCGATCATGTTGAACGAGCAGGGCTACGTCGCCGAATGCACTGCGGATAATGTTTTCATCGTGCACAAGGGTGCGATCATCACTCCCTCCTCCTCACAAGGCGCACTCAAGGGCATCACGCGAGACACGGTGATTGATATAGCCGCCGAAATCGGCGTCCCCTTACGCGAAAGCGACATGACGCGCTACGACATCTGGTGTGCCGATGAGTGTTTCCTCACCGGATCTGGCGCTGAGGTCATCCCGGTGGTGAAACTCGATGGCCGCGTGATCGGCGACGGTAAGCCCGGTTCTATTACGCAACGTGTGCTCGCGGCATTCCGCCGACGCGTCTTGGTCGAAGGCACCCGGATCTGACGCCATTTCTTCCGCCCCTTCATTTTACAGGACGCGTTGCCCGCGTGCTGTTAATCCCAAGATTCTTCGTGACCCGCACTTGCCAGAGTGTGGGCTCGAGGCATAGTTAAAGTTAGATTCTTTAATCGAGCCATGGCCAATCCCTTAAAATGCGACCTCTGCGATAAGCCAGCCACAGTGCACCTTACCCAAATCGTGAGCAATAAAGTGCACAAGGTGGACCTCTGCGAAGCTTGTGCTCAGGCTAAGGGCGTCACGGATCCGAGCGGTTTTTCGCTCTCCGATCTTTTGCTCAAAGCCTCTTTAAATCCCGAATCTGGCCCAGGTGCGATGCGGTGCGAATCCTGTGGTTTTACCCAAGCTGATTTTAAAAAGCATGGCCGCTTCGGTTGTCCGGCTTGTTATGACGCTTTCAAGGGTATGCTCGAGCCGATGCTCGACGGCATGCACAAGGGCACCAAACACACGGGTAAAATCCCTCAAGCCGCGCTGGCCCGCCAGACTCTCCACGAACGCCTCTCTAAACTCGAACTCGACCTCAGCGACGCCATTAAGTCCGAGCGTTACGAAGACGCCGCCCGCACCCGCGATGAAATCAGCCAATTCAAACAAGCCCCCGACCAATCGCCGCCGCGCTGAGTCAGCCATGACGATCGCCTCGCTCATTGCCTCGCCCTCTGAGTTGACCGATGCGGCCAGCAACAAGACCGCGATTGTCTTGATGACCCGTATCCGCCTTGCGCGCAACCTAGCTGCTCAGCCATTTCCCGGCTGGGCTAAACCTGCGCAACGTACCCGTATTGCCGAAATTTGCACCGCTGCCGTCGCTGCCGCGACCCCGCTCAAGCGCAGCCTGAACGTCGCCGTCGACCAACTCGGTGAACTCGAAAAACAAATCCTCGTCGAACGCCACCTCATCAGCCGTGAACTTAGCGGATCCAAACAGGGCAGCAGCGTGATCATCAGCAAAGACCAGACGGTCTCCGTCATGGTCAACGAAGAGGACCACCTTCGCATTCAAGTCCTCCGCGCCGGCTTCCAACTTAAAAAAACTTGGAATGTCATCAACGAGCTCGATACAGCCCTTGAGGCCAGCCTCGACTACGCCTTTTCACCCACGCTCGGCTACCTCACGGCTTGCCCCACCAATCTCGGAACCGGCATGCGCGCATCCGCTATGATGCACCTGCCCGCGCTCGTCATCTCAAGCCAGATGGAAAAGGTTGTCCGCGCTGTGAACCAACTCGGCATGGTTGTACGCGGCCTTTTTGGCGAAGGCTCCGACGCCAGCGGCAGTATTTTCCAAATTTCCAATCAGACGACACTAGGTGAATCTGAAGAGGAAATTCTTAAGCGACTCACTAGCGTACTCCAATCCATCATCGAGCACGAACTCAACGCCCGCGAAAAACTCCTCGAGGCTGATTCGGGTAAATTGTTCGATAAAATCGGACGCGCTTATGGCATCATGCAGAATAGCCACCTGCTCAATTCCAGCGAAGCGATGAACCTGCTCTCGCTCATCCGTCTGGGTATCGACCTAGGCGTTTTTCCCGATGCTAATCGCTCCACCATTGACCGCCTCTTTATCGAAGCTCAGCCCGGACACCTTCAACACGCCCAGAAAGGCGAATTCGATCCCGCTCAGCGCGATCTTCTTCGCGCCGCTCATTTGCGCTCCGAGTTTGCCAATTTTGTCCGTCCGGATTTCACTTTAATCAACAGTAACGGAAAGAACTAAACCACGACCCCCTTACGCTCATGTCTCAAGAACCGATGAACAACTTCACGCCTCGGGCTCAGCAGGTGCTCGCGCTCGCGCGCAAGGAAGCCGATCGCTTTCACCACAACTACGTCGGCACCGAGCACATCCTCCTCGGCCTCATCAAACTCGGCCAAGGCGTCGCCGTCAGCGTTCTTCAGAAAATGGGTCTCGACCTTGAGACCGTGCGATCTGCCGTCGAGAAACAGGTCGGCACCGGCCAAGAAACCAAGACCCCCGGTAGCATCCCCTACACCCCGCGCGTCAAAAAAGTCCTAGCCCTCGCTGGCAAAGAAGCGAAGACCCTTAGCCACTCCTACGTCGGCACAGAACACATCCTGCTCGGCCTCCTCCGCGAAGGCGAAGGCGTCGCGGCCCGCGTGCTCAAGTCGCTCGAAATCGATATCGAACGCACCCGCAACGAAATCCTCCGAGAACTAGATCCTCAATTCTCTGGCAGTGGTTCCGGCGATGCCGGCACCCCCGGTGAAGAAGCCACCGCCGGCACCCCGCAACGCGCCGCCGGTGCCCCCGACGATAAAAAAGAAGTAAAAACTCCTGCGCTCAAAGCCTTCGGCCGCGACCTCACCGAGCTCGCCCGCAAAGGTGAGATGGATCCTGTCGTTGGTCGCAAAAACGAAATTCGTCGCGTCATCCAAATTCTTTGCCGCCGCACGAAAAACAACCCCGTGCTCATCGGTGAAGCCGGCGTCGGTAAGACCGCCATCGCTGAAGGCCTCGCTCAAGAAATTGTCGCAGGCAACGTGCCGGAAATTCTCGCCGATAAAAAAGTCATTACCCTGGACCTCGCGCTTATGGTCGCGGGTACCAAATACCGCGGCCAATTCGAAGAACGCATCAAGGCCGTGATGGACGAAGTGAAACGCGCTAAAAACGTTATCATCTTTATCGACGAGATGCACACCATCGTCGGCGCTGGCGCCGCCGAAGGAGCCATGGACGCCTCTAATATTTTCAAGCCCGCGCTCTCCCGTGGGGAGCTTCAGTGCATTGGAGCAACTACGCTCAATGAATACCGCAAATACATCGAAAAAGATTCCGCCCTCGATCGGCGCTTTCAGAGCGTGAAGGTTGAGCCGCCTTCAGTCGAAGATACGGTCACCATCCTCAAAGGTATCCGCGGTAAGTACGAAGATCACCACAAGGCCACCTTTAGTGACAAATCCCTCGAAGCAGCCGCCAAACTCTCCGATCGCTACATCACGGCCCGCTTCCTGCCCGACAAGGCCATCGATGTTATGGATGAGGCTGGCTCGCGCGCTCGCATCTCAGCACTTGTGCGCCCGCCTGATATCGAGGGGCTCACCAAAGAAATCGAGGACGTCTGCGTCCTTAAAGAAAAAGCGATCGCCGATCAGCATTTTGAGGAAGCCGCCAAACACCGCGACAGCGAGAAGCAGCTCCGTGCTAAACAAGATGAGATCACCGCCGAATGGCGTAAATCTCGCGACGAGAAACGCATCGCAATCGATGAAGATCTGATGATGCAGGTCGTTGCTGATTGGACCGGGATCCCGCTCTCCCGCATGGAGAAAAAAGAGAGTGAAAAACTCCTGACCCTCGAACTTGAGATCCAGAAAAATGTCGTCGGCCAAGAGCTCGCCGCGAGTGCCATCGCGCGCGCCCTGCGTCGCTCCCGCGCCGATCTCAAAGACCCTCGCCGCCCCATCGGATCCTTCATGTTTGTCGGCCCCACGGGCGTCGGCAAGACGGAGACCGCCAAGCAACTCGCCATGCAGATGTTCGGCAACCAAGACGCGCTCATCCAGATCGACATGAGCGAGTACATGGAAAAATTCGCCGTATCGCGCCTCGTTGGCTCGCCTCCGGGCTACGTCGGCTACGAAGAAGGTGGTCAACTCACCGAGGCCGTCCGCCGTCGCCCATACGCTGTAATTCTTTTCGACGAAGTTGAGAAGGCTCATCCAGACGTCCTCCAGATTTTGTTGCAGATCCTCGAAGACGGCCGTCTCACCGACTCCCTCGGTCGCACCGTCGATTTCCGCAATACGATCATCATTATGACTAGCAACGTCGGGGCCGCGCTGCTCCAACGCCAGACCTCGATGGGCTTCGCTGCCGCGGCGGCGAGTTTCAACGACGCTGAGAAGATGCGTGAAAAAGTGCTCGAAGAAGCCAAGCGCGTCTTCAAGCCCGAGTTTCTCAATCGTATATCGGACATCGTGTTCTTCCGCCCGCTCGATAAGAACGACCTCATCAAGATCGTGGAGATCGAGATCACCAAATTCGCCAAGCGTCTGGTTGAGCGTAAAATCACCCTTGAGTTCAGCGCCGACGCGAAATCACTACTCATTGATAAAGGTTACGACGAGAAGTACGGCGCACGACCGCTGCGTCGTGCCGTCGAACACTACGTCGAAGATCCCCTCGCTGAGGCGTTGCTGCGCGGCGACGTTAAAGAAGGCGAAGCTGTACTCGTTGAACGCGACGGCGAGAAACTCACCTTTAAACAAAAAACGCCGCCCGAGGCGACCGAAGTGAAGCCTTAATCATCTTGGCTTCGCCATGATGACCAAGACCCCGTGCGTCAGTTAACGATGCACGGGGTTTTTCGTTTCGTAATGATTCTCGCGCTGATTTTTAGCGCGTATGCTTGCGGACCTCTCTTACGCGATACGTCTGATCGTTTAAACAGGCGCGAGTTAATCGACAATCAACACGTGATCGCCGCCGCGCACCTCCTCATAGAGCTCAACGATCTCAAGATTGCGCATGAGCACGCAACCCGAACTGAGCGGCTCGCCAATGCGCGCTTCGTGATTGGTACCGTGGATATAAACGTAGCGTTCGTAGGTGTCGACCTTGCCGCCGAGATTTACGCCCGCTTCGAGCCCACGTAGCCAGAGAATGCGGCCGGTGATGAGATTGTCATGAACGCCACCGTCTCGGAATTCGTGGTAATCGCGGCCGGTGGGGACGCGGGATTTGAAGACCATGCCCGGGGGTTGGCCGGCACCGATGCGCTCGGCGATTTCGTGGAGACCGCGCGGGGTGCCGAGGGAGTCCTTGATGTTAGAGGGTGGGCGTTTTGAGGTGGAGATGGCGTAGCTTTTGACGAGCTGATTTTGGCGGTAAAATTGCATCGTCGCGGTGCTAATTCGAACGAGTAACACGCGGTCTGCGGGCTTGATGCCGAGGCGCTCACGGGTTTGGTTATACAACTCCCAAGGACTTTTTATGGACAAGACGGCATCTTTCACGGTCGGTATCGTCGGCGCCACGGGCGCAGTCGGTCAAGAATTGCTCGCGCTTTTGCTCGGGCGCAATTTCCCGTTGGCCTCGTTGCGGCTGTTCGCTTCGGCGCGTTCGGCGGGCAAGGTCGTGGAATGCGCCGGCCGAAAATTCACCGTCGAGGAAGCCAGGCCGGGTGTTTTTGCCGATGTCGATGTGGCGTTTTTTGCCGTGGATGGTGCTACGACACGCGCCCTCGCACCTGATGCGGTGAAGGCCGGCTGTTTGGTCATCGATAAGAGTTCCGCCTACCGGATGGACGCAGCGGTGCCTTTGGTGATTCCCGAGATCAACCCCGAAGGCTTACGCAATCATCACGGCATCATCGCTAATCCGAATTGCTCGACGGCGGTGACGTTGATGGCGCTGTGGCCGTTGCATCGGCAGTTCGGCTTGAAACGTTATTTTGCGGCTACTTATCAATCTGTCTCTGGTACTGGCGCGGACGCCATCGATGAGCTTGAAGCCCAGGTTCAAGCTCACGCTAAAGGCGCACCGATTACGAAAAAAGTTTATCCTTATCAGATCGCGTTTAACGCCATCCCTCAGGTCGATTCGTTTGGTAACGATGGTTACACGGGAGAGGAAACAAAGATGCGCGAGGAGAGCCGCAGGATCATGGGCTTGCCCGATCTAAAAGTCTCCGCGACATGCGTGCGTGTTCCCGTGGTTCGCGCTCATTCGGTGGCGGTGAATGCTGAGTTTGAGCGGCCGGTGAGCGTTGAGGCCGCCCGGGCCGCGATCGCCGCGTTCGGCGGTGCGCAGTTGGTTGATGATCCCTCGAAGCAAGTATACCCGACGCCGCTGGATTTCAGCCGTCAGGTAAAGTGCGGTGTTGGTCGCATCCGCGTAGATTCCGCGCTCGATAACGGGCTTTCTTTGTGGGTCAGCGGCGACAATCTCTGGAAGGGCGCGGCTCTCAATGCCCTTCAAAATGCTGAACTTATGGTGCGCGAGGGCTGGCTGCGGTCCAAGGCCAGTCGATGATTTTTCGTTTCAACCTTACCTCTGGCACTGCCAAGGGCTAGGGTGGGGCGGAGTCGAGTTTGAATAATTCCTTGTCATGGAAGCCGCGTGCAGGTTCTCCTAAATCCTTGGATTGGACGCCTAGCTCAGTTGGTTAGAGCATCTCGCTTACACCGAGAGGGTCGGGGGTTCGAGTCCCTCGGCGTCCACCACGCTTCACCGCCTTCGGGCGGTTTTTTCGTTTTTCGAGCAAGAATCTGTTTTTAGCGTCAGCCAAGATGATTCAATATTTGTTGTTTTGACATTAAACACACAACCAATGACAACCAGAAATGGGCAACCAACGGCAACCAGCATTGAGGCTTCCACGCGGTATCCGTTTGATCGATCGCCCTGACCGTCCCAGTAAGTTTGGCGTACTGCGGTGATCCCCCGAAATCTGGGCCACTTGTAATGTTAGTCTGCGGCCATTAAAGGAACCCAGACTATGAAAGGCAAAAGATACACGACCGAACAGAAGATCCGCATATTGCGGGAAGCCGATGGCGGCAAAAGCATCGTGGAAGTGAGCAAGGAGCATAACATCTCCGAGGTTACATTTCATCGTTGGAAACGGCAGTTTGGCCAACTCGACGTTAACGAGGCTAGGCGGATGAAGGAACTCGAACGAGAGAACGCGGAGCTAAAGAAGATGCTCGCGGATTCGCTGCTAAAAAACCGCGTATTGGAGGCGGTGAACGCAAAAAAATGGTGAGCCCGGAACACAAACGAGCGATGGCCGCCTTCGTGGTGGCAGGCGAGTTGTGCTCCGGGCGGACGGCGTGCCGTTGCCTGCGACTGGCACGCTCGAGTTTCCATTATCGGATGCGACCGCCGACAAGCGATCACACCCGGTTGGTCAAACGGCTGCACGAACTGTCGCGCAAGTATCCGCGCTATGGCTTCCGCCGAATCGCGGTGAAGCTGCGTGGGGAAGGCTATCAAGTCGGCCGCAAGCAGGTGCAAAAACTTCGGCGAGCCGAAGGTCTACGCGTGCCGCCGCCCCGGCGTTATACTCCACGCCGAGGTGCCTCCACCGGGCTGCCGACGCAGGCGAACCATCGCGGTCATGTCTGGACCTGGGACTTTATCGCCGACTCAACGGTGCATGGTGGGGCCCTGCGTATGCTCACCGTGCTTGATGAGTACACTAAGGAGGTGCATGTGCTGCGGCCCGAGCGCCAGATCGGTTCGAGCGACGTCATCCAGCTGGTTAAGGCAGCCATCGCGCTGCACGGCGCGCCCGAGTTCATCCGCTCCGACAACGGACCGGAGTTCATCGCCAAGGAACTCCAACGCTGGCTCGCAGAGCAAAAAATCAAGACCCTCTACATTACACCGGCAAGCCCGTGGGAGAACGGCTTTGTCGAATCGTTCCACTCCCGCTTCCGCGACGAATGCCTCAACCGCGAGCAGCTCTGGACCCTCACCGAGGCCCGGGTCGTGATCGAAGACTTCCGTCAGGACTACAACGCCGAGCGGCCCCACAGCTCGCTCGGCTATCTCTCTCCGCAACGCTTCGCCGCGGAACAACCTTTAACAATCCCAAGCTCCAGGACGGACCGCCAAGCCGGTCCGTCCTTCCGCTTGGGATTGCCAACCACAACTGCAGTCAGCACATCAACCCAAGCCAAAGACTAACACTCCACCTGGCCCAGTTTTCGGGACCCGCTCACCTCGGCCTCGGACGAAGTCTGCTTCGGCTGTCTGATTTCAATCACGCGCCCGAAATGGTGGCACTCGATGCGAACGTCTTTCGATTCGATCGCATGGCCCCGGACCTCGAAAAGGGCTTCACCGGTATCGATTGGAACAGCGAGACCGGGGATTGGAAGCTAGTGAGGCTAAAGTGGTGAGAGCGGAACGGAGAGAGTAGGGGGGCGGTGTTTGGCGGTGTCCTGTGCGCCAATCTGGCGCGTTCATATACCCACCGTATTCTGGACGGTGCCAGATTTGAGGTGGCGACGAACAATCTGCCCTCCGCAAGTCGTTGATCGATGTTTCAGCCGAGCCGCGTGTTCCCGAGACGCACCTATTCGGGACGCCCACATCCGCGCGGCGACTCTTGGCAGCAGCCGACTGCATCGGCCGTTTATCCAGCACGATCAGAAGCCGCGAGTTCCACTGACGGACCCAGAACTTCTATCACCGCGAGGTCACATGAGCTATTTGACCTTACGGGCCTCCGCAGCGTTTCCATCGTTGTCCGGCTGACGTAAGCCAGCTGCTGGATTCGGCCTGCCAGCCGTAGGCTTGGCGGAGGCCGGCGGAGGGAGCGCGATTTCAATCGAACCAAAGTTGCGCTAATCGGTGTGTTTCAAAGGGGAAACTCGCCGAAGTCTCCAGTGAACGTGTCTGTGAGGGTTTGTAGAGGCGACCGGCCGGAGTTCTCAGATGCCAATCGGAGGATCCGCGCCACTTCGGCCACGGGGTTGAAGTTCATTCGGCGGACAATCCGGAATTGATGGTCGTGCGCACATGCCAACAAGCAACTCACGTGAACCTCGCGATGGATGGCTCGCGGGGGCATGCAAATAGGCCCGGCAGGGCGATGCGAGCGGCCGCCCCGATCGCGGAACATCGTTCCAATGTCGCGCTGCGGTAGGGCCAACGTAGGCGAGGGTGAATCCCGGGCAGCCAGTTTCCAGCGACCGCGTTGGCCTTGTCCGCCGCCATATTGGCAAGCTTGTCTTGTGAGATCAGAGGAACGACATGGGTGGCCCAGAAGGTCTGGACTGCCTGCTCGAATTCGATCCCCGCGACGGGATCCCGAAGGCAGAGTTCGTACCACGCCTGCCCTCCTTTGGGGCTGAGGCAGGCCACGTTCGAATAAGCACCGCGAGCGCCGCGAGCGAGGCCGCTCGCCAAGGTGTGGCCCGGTATGAACACCGAAACCTCCCGCATAGTCGGTTGCATCGCCCGATACCACGCTTCGTCCCCGCCGGGGACTTTCATGCCGACGATGGCGCGGTTGTGAGCGACGAGTTCTGCCCACTCCGCGGGTGCGAGGTGGCGTTTGGCGTGGGGCGGGTTGTACACGACGAGCGGCACGGGGGCGGCTTCGGCCGCAAGCGTCTCGAGGAACGCAACGATCTCCTCGAACGTCGGCGAAAACCAGTCCGGGAGGATGACCTGAAAGGCCGAAGGGCGCAGGGCCTTGGCGCGGCGGATGCGCTCGCGTGAAAGCTGCGGGCTCATGTGGCAGGCGCCAATCTGGAATGGCATCCCGGCGCGCTCGCAGTGCTCGGCGAGCAGCGCGCTCACGCGGTCGAACTCGTCTTCGGTCTGCGTGTAGAATTCACCGGCGCTGCCGTTGGAGTAAATGCCGTTGACTCGCGCGGCGATGAAGTGGTCGAGCTCGGCGGCGAGCAGGCCGTAGTCGATGGAGTCGTCGCGGTTGATCGGCAGGAGAAGCGTGGCCCAGTTGCCGTGGATCGAGGAAGCGGTGGCGGGAGTCATGAAGAAACTATGGTGAGCGCCGACTCGGCTTGGGCGACAATCCGCTCGACGAGGTGGGCGACGACTTCGGTATCCGTCTCCGATTCGAACTTGTGGCCTTCGGCGATCAGCT
>RGAX01000250.1 GCA_009919985.1 Opitutaceae bacterium | reverse complement strand
GCGGAGACGCCTACGACCTCGAGAGCGACATCGGCTCCTTGTCCGCCGGTCAGGCGCGCAACTTCGGCCGGAACCTCGCAATGATCGGAGCGTAGGGTGTCCGTGGCGCCGAGCTCGCGGGCGAGAGCGAGGCGGTTGTCGGCCAAATCGACGGCGATGATGCGCGTGGCCCCGGCCCAACGCAGAGCTTGGATGACGAAAAGCCCGATCATGCCAGCGCCCACGACGACGGCCGTGGCGTTGGGCGCGAGGCGCACGCGCTGGACGGCATGAATCGCAATGGAGACGGGCTCGACCATGGCGGCCTGTTGATACGAGAGGCCAGCGGGGAGCGCGTAGAGGATGCGCGCGGGCACCGCGAGGAATTCGGCGAAGGCACCGTGTTGACGGTATTCGACGGGAGCGACCCCGACGACGCGGCGATGATCGCACAAATTGACCTCGCCGCGCGCGCAGTACGCACAGGCGCCGCATGAAATCGTGGAATCAAACGTCACGCGATCGCCCGAGCGCCAGCGCTCCACGCGCGGACCGACGGCGACAATTTCACCCGCCGCTTCGTGCCCCATGATAAGCGGCGGCCAGTCGAGCCATCCCAGCCGTGAATATCGCTGCCGCAAATCCCGCAGGCGTGGATGCGCAGCAGCACCTCGTCATCGGCGGGGACGGGCTTAGGAAAATCGGCGAATTCGAGCTGAGACGGAGCGGTGAGGACGAGCGCTTTCACGGTGGGGCGGGGGGACTACAGAGACGAACTGGGCTGGGTGAACCTCGTTGAGCTTGGAGCGCTCGGTGCCCGTGCCGATCTAAAAAATTAGCGCCGCTCGATGCGCAAAAATAGCCACACGCCGAGGCTCAGAAAGACGGCGTTGGGTAACCAGAACAGCAAGTCGGGGTGATACTCAGGGTGACGATCGAGCCAACTCACGGCGACCGTGAGTATGTAGTAACCGAGTGCTAGCAGGACGGCGAGGCCGAGGTTAGCGCTGGTCTCGCGCCGCGAGACTTTGATGCCAAGGGGCACCCCAATCAGGGCAAACGAAAGGATCGCGAGTGCGGTATTAAATTTTTCCTGAACGGTCAGTCGGACTTTCATGACGGCGCGCTGGTGATCGGCGGCGGTCGCAGGCGTGTAGGGCAGGGCCGTGACGCGAGCCTCTTCCTTGCCCAGTTCAGCGTAGGTCATCCATTGCAGTTTTTTGCGTAGAACCGGTGGGCCAAACAGACTGGCAAGCGAGAGGCGCTGCGGTTCGGATTTTTCGAACGACACGATGCGAGGGGACTCGGTGAAATTTTCCGGCTGCTTCGGATTGCGCTCTTCGACTTGGGCCCGGGTGAGAGTCAGGATAAGCTCGTTGGTCGAGGCATCGTAATCAAAGCGGCCAGATTCGGCGCGGACCAGCTGAGTCGTGCGGCCCTCGCGATCGAGCTGCCAGAGCCAGAAATCCCGCATAACCGCACCCTGTTTGTCGCCGACGTAGATCACGAAACCTTTGAAATTACGGATAAACGTTTTGGGGACAATGAAGCTGAGGGGGTTGGCGGCGACGGCGGCGTCGAGGTCTTTGTGGTACTGCACGCGCGCGGCCGGCATGGACTGGAAATTAACATAGAGGCCGAGCGCGGTGCCGAGAAACCCCAGGATCAGTACGGGCCGGGCGATGCGCGCGAGGCTGAGTCCAGCGGCGCGCATAGCGGTGATCTCACTATCGGCGGAGAGTCGGCCGAGCGTGAGGAGCACACCGGTGAGCATGCCCATCGGCAGCGCATAGATGGCAACGGCGGGAATCAACATACCGACCAGTCGCACAAACGTCGTGACCGACAACTGGCCTGAAAGCAGAAATGGCAACAGATCGCGGATGAGGTTGCCCAACATCAGCACAAACGCGAAGAGCCCGACTGCGCCTGCACACGTGAGGAGCACGCTCTTAAAAATATGGCGGTCGAGTAGGTTCACGCAGGATTTCGGAAGAAAGGGACGCAGAGTGATCGCAGACAGACCGCCGGCGGACAAGACGGTTCGTGGGGGTCGGCGTAAAACCTATGGCGACTTAGAAGCCGAGCGAAAGTTGCGGCGCCGACAAATCCTCGTCGGGACCAGCGGGCGTGAGGCAAGCGGGGTCATCGTGGCGGACGTTGCTCACGTGCGTGCTCAACGCGGTGGCGGTAAGCGCAGCGTCGGACGCGGGGCGGAGAAGTGGGATGAGATCGCGTTCGACGTGGGCTTCGGGATCGAGCCACGCGCGGGTAGTCTCCGGCGCGAGCAAGACCGGCATGCGATCGTGGATGGGCTGGGTGACAGCGTTGGGCGTCGTGGTGATGATCGCGCAGGATTCAACGACCTCGCCCGTAGGCGAGCGCCACGTTTCCCAAAGCCCGGCGAAAAAGAAAACGGCCGCGTCGGGGCGTTGAAATAGCCAAGGCTTTCGTGCGCGCCCGTGAATCGCCCATTCGTAGAAGCCTCCAGCAGGGACAAGACAGCGCCGGTGGCGGAAGGCCTCGCTAAACGAAGGTTTTTCGGTGAGTGTCTCGGCGCGGGCGTTGACCAGCGGCGCGGAAGCATCGACCGACTTGGCCCAGGACGGGACGAGGCCCCAGCGCAATAGGGCGCGTTCGGGCCCGGCGGCGCGGTTACGTTGACGAAAGGCGGTGAGCGCGGTGCTCGGGGCGATGTTGTAGCGCGAGACCAGTTCGGCCGGCGCCTCCACGCCGAGCGCGACGTAGGCGGCCTGGAGTTGATCTTTTAACAGGACGAAGCGCGTACACATGGCTTCAAAGCGTGGCGGACCACGTGGCGAGTACAGCGGGCAGTTCGCGAACGTTTTTGAGTTGGAAAAAACGCCCGTTGGCGGGCGGTGGCGTATCGACGTGCTCGGCGGCCCAAGTGATGCGGTACGGCACATGAACACCTACCCCACCAAGAGCGAGGACGGGGAGGATGTCGGACTTGAGGGAATTTCCGACCATCAGAAAATGCTGCGGGTTGATCGCGTGCCGGCGGAAAATTGCCGCGTACGATGACGTATCTTTTTCAGATAAAATCTCAACGTGGCGAAAGTGAGCAGCAAGGCCGGAGCGAGCGAGTTTACGCTCTTGGTCGCGAAGATCACCCTTGGTGATTACAAGGAGGCGATGGTGCCCGGAAAGGGCGGAGAGTGTTTCTGCGACCCCGTCGAGCAAATCGACGGGATGGGCGAGCATGTCTTGGCCAAGGGCGATAAGTTGTTGGATTTCTTCGGCGCTGATCTTGCCCTCGCTCAGCTGGATGGCGGTCTCGATGGAGGAAAGCATGAACCCTTTCACGCCGTAACCGTAGCGCTCAAGGTTGCGCATCTCGGTCTCAAAGAGCGTGCGGTCGACGGTGGCGGCATCGTGGTAACGAGCGAGCAGCGCGCGGTAGCGTTCGTGGACCTTTTCGAAAATATTTTCGTTGTGCCAAAGGGTGTCGTCGGCGTCGAAGCCGACAGTGAGAGCGGAGGAAGACATGGTTGAAGCCTTAAAAAGGAAAGATAACCTCAAAAACAGGTCGGTTCCCCGGCCAAAGCTCAACTGTTTGCGTGAATTTTCGCGCGTCGGACCCTGGCGAATGGCGCGGTTGTGGATTTACGCCGGCACTTTGACCCGATGAACTGGTCGCATTGTTCTTAGCATGAAACG
>RGAX01000249.1 GCA_009919985.1 Opitutaceae bacterium | reverse complement strand
TCGGTGGAGCCGGCGCGTTTGATGGCGTCGACGAGTACGAGGACGGAATCGTAACCGAGCGAGGCGTTGGAATCGGGGGTGGATCCGAAGCGTTTTTTATAAGCTTGGACGAAATTTTGGACGCGGGGTGAGGGATCGGCGGGCGAATAATGAGAGCAGAGGTACGCTCCCTCAATGGCTTTGCCACCGAGCTCGATGAGGGCTTCGGCTTCCCAGCTGTCGGCGCCGAAAATGGGCAACGTGAGGCCTAGGTCGCGGGCTTGGAGCACGATTAAAGCCCCTTCGTTGTAGTAGCCGGGATTGAATACGGCGTCGACGCCGGCTGATTTAATGGCGGTGAGCTGGGCTTTGAAGTCTTTGTCGCCTTCGGCGTATTTCTGTTCGAGTACGATGATGCCGCCGTTGGCGGTGAAGGCTTCGCGAAAAAATTTGGCGAGGCCGATGGAGTACGCGGAGCTGTTGCTTACCATCAAAGCGACGCGTTTGGCGCGGAGTTTTTCCTGGGCGAATTTCGCCATGACCGGACCTTGGAACGGGTCGATGAAGCACGTGCGGAAGATGTAGTTGCCCGTTTCTGTGACCTTGGGGTTGGTTGAGGCGGGCGAGATCATGGGGACCTTGGCGAGCTGGGCGACGGGAGCGGCTTCGAGTGAGCGACTGGACGCGACTTCGCCAAGCAGGGCGATCACCTTGTCGCGGGAGATGAGTTTTTTGGCGGCGGTGGCTGATTCCCCGGGTTTGGATTGGGTGTCCTCGGTGATAAGAAGCAAGGGTCGACCGAGGACGCCACCGGCGGCATTAAGGTCGTCGATGGCCATCAAGGTGCCGTTGTGCGAGGATTGGCCGAGGCTGGCTTCTTTACCTGTGATGGAAGCGTATTCGCCGATGCGGATGGGTTCCTCGGCGGCGCGAGCTAAGGTCAAAATGGCGAGAGCGCAGGCGAACAAGGGACGCAGGGCGTAAAGCATGGAAAAGATGGCGGGTCGGGTTGTAAGCGGGGAGCCGTTAGGCAAGGGTAGGCTTAGCAGGTTTTCAACCAAACTGTGCGATTGGCAGTGAATTGGTCTAAGCGTGGAGGATGAATGTTCGCTGGCTGAGAACCACCGGGCGAACCGCGGCGCGGACTACGGGGAGGGCTCGGGCCAAGAAATAAATTTGCGCCGGCGGCTGGGTCAGACTTGCTCGCGGGGGTGAACACGTTTGATCGGCACCTTTTGCGCGAGTGGCTCCAGATTCTGGGGCTCGTGTTGTTGGCGACGTGCGGGTTGTTGCTGGTGCAGGTGATGTACGATGATTTCCGGGCTTTGCGCGAGGGTGGGGCGCGCGGGCTGGAGTTGTGGACGTATTTTTTTGTAACGATGCCGAGTTTTCTGACCGTAGTGCTGCCACTGGCGTTGCTCGTGTCATTGATGTTTACGCTGGGAAAATTGCATCGGGCGAACGAACTCACAGCGATGCGCGCTGCGGGGGTGGGCTTTGGTCGACTGCTCGCGCCGGTGTGGCTTGTCGGGGTGTTGGCGTGTGCGCTGTCGTGGTGGTTAAACGCGAACGTCGTACCTTGGTCCGTGGAGGAATCTCGGTCGCTGAAAGATGGGTTAGAGTTTCGCCGGCAGGCTAGGACGTTGCCTCCGGATCGCGTGGGCGCGGTTAACAGCGTGGGTTTCGACAACCCGGCGGCGCGGCGCATGTGGTTTTTTAACCGCTATTCTAAGGGGGCGCAGCGGGGCTACGGCGTGTCGGTCTCAGAGCTGGATGTTCAGCGGCGCGAGTCAGTTCGTCTGGTTGCGGCGCAGGCCTGGTACGATACGACGCGACGCGGCTGGATGTTTAAGGACGGGCGCGAACTGATTTTCGATGTCGAGACGGGCGAGATCACCGCCTCGGTGCCGTTTACAGAAAAATATGTGGAGAAATATCGAGAGGATCCGCAGCTGATGTTGTTGATTGACCGGCGCCCGATCGACTTGTCGCTTCGCGAGCTGGCGCGGCTGATCGAGTATTTTAAAACGGAGCGCAATCCGAAGGGTGTGCCGTACGCGGTGCGGTATTTTGGTCTAATCGCGGACACCCTCGGGCCCCTTATTGTAATTGCGATTGCGATCCCCTTTGCAGTTACGGGCGTGCGCGTGAATCCAGCAGTGGGGGTTTCAAAATCCATCGGCTTATTTTTCCTCTACTACGTGTTGGCCAACATCGCGGCATCGCTTGCGACGAAGCAAATCATCGATCCGGCCTGGGCCGCTTGGTTGCCCAATATCGGGATGGCCGCGCTCGCGGCGTGGTTTTTTGCGCGATTGCGGTGAGCGCGGGCTACCTTGGCGCCATGGCTCAGTGGCCGCTTAACATCGCGCCGATGCGGCGCCAGACGGTGTTGTCGGGCCAGAGCATGATTACCCAGACGACAATGCAGTTTATGTAACTGAGAAAAACGGCTGCGCTAGCCATGTCTTTGATTCGCTTGGCGAGCGGATGGATCTCGGGGCGCACGTAATCAATGATCCACTCGATGGCGGAGTTAAGTAGTTCGACGATGAGAATCAAAATCAACGACGCGATCATCAGCGCGGTCGAGACAGCGTTGACGGGTAAAATGATCGCTAGCGGCACCAACAATAAGGCGAAGATTAGGTCTTCGCGAAACGACGGCTCGTGCTTCAACGCCGCGAAAAATCCGTCGATGGAGTAGCGCACCGAAGCGAAGAAGTTCTTCACGCTGCGGCTTTTGACGACGGGTTCCTCGGTTGGTTGAGGCGTGGACACTTTCTAACATTAATCGTATTTCTCAGCCAAGCGAAAGCCGGAAGTTGATCGCTAGCTTCAGCCCAAAATGGCTCGCCGAATGAGGACCTTACCTATGCCGATCTTGTGCAACTGTTCTGTTTTTGGACCAAAAATAATCAGCTTGTTGTTTTTGATATCATAATTTTTTTCAAAATTGAAGTTCGATTGGAATCCACTAATAACCACAATTAATCAGGTTAAGCATGGTATCAGCTTGGCCGAGGCGTGTGCTCTTTGGCGGGGTCCTGTCGTCACCTTTCCCTCGAAGAATCCGGAGAAATTGCGCCATCTCGCCATCGGGTTAATCAAGGAAAAGCATTGGACGGTGGTTTACGCATTACGTGGCGACCACTCCCGACTCATATTTGCACGCCGTTCTCGTCCCAATGAAAAAATCCTCTTCCAGAAACTCGTTAGCTAAGACTACGGCCTCCAGCCTTGAATCGCGCTTTACCAGCGGCCGCGATGTTCTGGACTATTTTGATTTCGCACGAGCTAGGGTAACGCACGGGGGGGCGCGACAGGGGGCGGGCCGTAAACCAACCGGAAAATTGCAGAAAACTGGTAAAGTACGGTGACGATCGCGCCTCTTAAACACCACAAGAGGGCGTTGTTCGCACAATTCTCGTGATGGCAGCGCGCTGATCGAACCCCACGAGCTGACGCACTTTTTCAAATGCGTCAAAAATTGCGTCGCATTTAGACAAAAAACTCCGCGCTCGAAACCAGCGAGAAATACGACGCGCCGCTGCTCCGAGCACGGCCCGGCGCTGTGGGTTCACGGTCACAGCGTAATCAAACAAGGCCGGCAACGGGCGGTGTTTCGCTGCCAAACCCAAAACCAAAGTAACAGTGTGCGGCGTCCACAGGCCGTGAATCGGGACCA
>RGAX01000248.1 GCA_009919985.1 Opitutaceae bacterium | reverse complement strand
TCAGCAAGTTCGAGCAATTCGGCCGCGTCACCCTCGGCCTCAACCTCAAAGAAGCCCAACAGGTCTTCGCCGCCCTCGGCTTCCCCGCCGTCGCCGAAACTGAAGCCGCTCTTCGCACGATGGCCGAGAACATCCGCACTCGCCTCGATCTGACGACGGTCGTCGTTCACCCCAAAGAGTCCGCCGCCTGCGCCACCCGCGACGGCACCTGGTGGATTCCCGGACCTTACGTCGCTCAGCCGCTCATCACCACCGGCGCTGGCGACCATTTTAACGCGGGCTTCTCCGCCGCCCAGCTCATCGGTTGTTCCCCTGAAGCCTGCCTCGGCGCCGGTGTCTGCACGAGTGGCCACTACGTCCGCACAGCCCAGAGCCCCTCCCTCACCGACCTCGAAACCTTCCTCGCCAACTGGCGCTGATCTTCTCAATTTTTAGCCATGCCACTCCAACATAAACCCTCCGGCCGACTCATCTCCTTCGAAGGTTCGGAAGGCTCCGGTAAGTCCACCCAGATATCCCTCTTAGCCGCCCATTTTATCAAAGAAAACCGCGACGTCGTTAGCGTCCGCGAACCTGGCGGCACCGAGATCGGCGAACAGATCCGCAATATCATCGTCCATAATACCAAGGGAGACGAAATGACTGCCGAGACTGAGCTTCTCCTTTTCGCCGCTGCTCGCGCCCAGCTCGTGCGCGAGGTCATCGCCCCCGCCCTCATGGCCGGCAAGATCGTCTTAAGCGATCGCTTCCTCGATTCCTCTACCGTGTACCAAGGCATCGCGCGCAACCTCGCTGCCGATCCCGTCGCCCAGATCAATCGCTTCGCCGTGGGCAACGTTATGCCCCACCTCACGGTCGTCATCGACGTCCCCACCGAGGTCAGCCTCGCCCGCCTCAAACAACGCGCCTCCGATCTCCCAGACCGCATGGAACGTGAAAACATCGATTTCTACACCAAGGTCCGAGAAGGCTACCTCGTCCTGGCCAAAGGCATGCCCGAGCGCTTCATCCTAGTCGATGGCACCAAAACTGCCGATGCGATCGAGAAGAAAATCTGGTCCGAGATCCAAGCGCGCCTCGGCTAACCCTCGGCTTCGTTTTCACTCGTCGTCCGTTTTTCACCACCTGCACGCATCCTTCGCGCCGAAAGCACTGTCCGCGCACCCATGAACGCCCCAGCCCCTTGGCCCAAATCCCTCGACGGCACCCCCGGCGTTGCTGTCATCGAGCAAGCCATCGCCCGCCAACGCCTTTCACATAGCCTACTGCTCCACGGCGACGACCTCGGCACGCTTATCGGCGTCGCCCACGCCATCGCCGACCGCCTGCTCAACACGCCCAAGTCCTCCGCTCACTTCGCAGTCAAAGACCACCCCGATTACCTCGCCCTCCGCCCCAAGGGCAAAATGCGCCTCATCCCCATCGGCAAAGTCGACTCCCCCGAGCCCGGCACGATGCGCGCCTTTCTGCCTAAACTCTACGTCACCTCCGCTGTCGCCCCACAGAAAGTCGCCATCGTCTACGAAGCCGACCGGATGAACGTCGAATCCGCCAACGCCTTCCTCAAAACGCTCGAGGAACCACCCGCGCACACGACCCTGCTGCTCATCACCACGCGCCCCTACGCTTTGCTGCCAACAATCCGCAGCCGCGTGCTCCACTTTCGTTTCCCCTCTACTGGCCTCGCCGTCGAAGCCGATGGTTGGAGCGCCTGGCTCGACGATTACCGGGCCTGGCTCTCACGCCTTAACTCCGCCACCACCGACAAACGCACTGTCGCCGACCACATCTTTTCCGTGTACGGCCTCGTGGCCCGCTTTGGGGCCGTTCTCGACTACGCGACAGCCGAGGTCTGGAAACAGCAGAAAGAAAAACTCCCCGCCGATATCTCCGACGACGAAGTCGAAGCCATTGAAACCGGTATCGCCAACGGCCTCCGCCTGCGCCTCTTCGCCGAAATCGAGACGGCAACTCGCGCCTTTGCCCTACCTCGCCTGACCGCCGGCGACGCCGCCACCCGCCGCGCCCTGACCGCGAGCATCGACGAACTCGAACACGCCGTCGGGCTCCTCCGACTAAATCTCAACGAGTCTGCTGCCCTAGAGACTTTCTTGCTCGCCGCCCTCCGACTCTGGGCCCGCCGCTGAGCATTCTTCATCGGATGCCTCGGTCAGCCGAGCCCTGAACAAAACAGGGTCGGGTTGCACTGTGAGACGCACCCCAACAGATTTATCGGCCAGAATCGGAGATTTTAGGTGAATTATCGTATGATTAGGACCCGTCACCGCGTTTCACCTCGATAAAACTCCTAGGAAATGAAGGTGAAACGCGTTCCACCTTCATAAAACTCCTCGCCAACCAACTTGGACTTCAATCTGAGCTCATATCCTTTGAAGCTGTGCTTCCCCGGGTCTGACGGACACGCGTTGGGCGTGTTATGGTTTAGTTAGCTGAGGGAGGATTCGTAGTCGAGCGGGCTTTGATAGCCAAGTGAGGAGTGGCGACGGGAGCGGTTGTAGAAGGACTCGATGTAATCGAAGATCGCGGTACGGGCGTCAGCCCGGGTGGCGAAGCGACGACGATGAACGAGTTCATTCTTCAAGCTACTCCAGAACGATTCCATTGCGGCGTTATCGTAGCAGTTGCCTCGGCGGCTCATCGAGGCGATGAGGCCGTGGTCGGCGAGCGCGGAACGATAATCGGCACTGGCATACTGCACTCCGCGGTCGGAGTGATGGATAAGACCGTGGCGGGGCCGGCGTTGGCGCAAGGCCATCATCAAAGCGGCCAACGGCACCGCCGTATCGAGGGTGGAGCCCATGGCCCAGCCGACCAAGCAGCGGCTGCAACGATTGAGCACGCCCGCGACGTACAGCCAGCCTTCGTCGGTCGGCACGTAAGTCAGATCGCTCACCCAGACTTGATTCGGCTTGGTCGGGGCCGGCAGCGTCGCGAGCCGGTTGGGCGCAATCGGATGCGAGTGTCGGCTGTCGGTGGTTCGCACGCGATACCGTCGCCGCTGTCGGCCCCGTAGGCCGTCCTGCCGCATCAAGCGAGCGACGCGATGCCGACCGACGGACTCGCCTTGTGCCTTCAGTTCCACCGTGATCCGTGGACTGCCGTAAGTTTCCCGTGATTGCTGATGCACCAAGGCAATCTTAGCGCGTAGTTCCTGATCGCGGAGCGCGTGGGTCGACTCGGTAGAGTGTACCCACGCATAGTAACCACTGCGCGAGGCCTCGAGCGTCGCGCACAAGACTTTGATGGGATACTCGCCGCTCATGGCCTGTATCCGGGCATACCTCTCAGCGGCGGTTCTGACAGTATGCCCGCGGCTTTTTTTAGGATGTCGCGCTGCTCGGTGAGCCGGAGGTTTTCCTGCCGCAGGCGCAGCACCTCCAACTGCAACGCTTCCTTGCCCTCGGGTAAGCCAGCTGATCCGGCGGCCCGGCTCACCTGGCTTACCCGCTTCTTCCACTCATAAAGGTGGAACACACTGATTCCTAGTGCCCGTGCGGTCACCTCGGCCGATTGACCGCTGGTCAGCCACATGCGCACAGCCTCGTCCTTGAACGCGGCGTCATACTGACGGGGCGTTGCCCCGCTTTCCTGTTTCTTTGTCATGGTTGAGTCCTTTCTTTGGGCTCAACTCGTGTCCGTCAAATCGGGGTAAC
>RGAX01000247.1 GCA_009919985.1 Opitutaceae bacterium | reverse complement strand
GCGGAAAGCCGAGGGGCGTCAGCAGCGGAGCGAGTGCGCTTTTCAGCGCCTCGATGCCACCGGCGCCGCGAAACATGCCGACCGCCACCAAGATCGCGACGAGAAAGGGGATAACGCGCAAGGCCACCGCAAATCCTTCCTTCGCCCCTTCCACAAATTCCTCATAGACTTTCACGCCCCGCAGCGCCGCGTAGAGCGGGAAAAATCCCAGCAGAAAAGGTACGGCTAATAAGGAGAGCATCCCGATGGCCCGCAAGGGAAGGGGGGCAGCCGCTTCGGCGGCAGGGGCGACGACCGTGCTGGGGAAAATGGCGCGGTGCAGGTGAGCGGTTGATGCTTGGTAGGCGGCGGGCGCGATGACCTGCCAAAAGAAAAGCCCGGCAAAAAGTGCGATAAATAAAATCAACACCGCGCGGCCCCACGCTGGCAAACGCGCGGGCGCCGGGGGCAGCCGCAGGGGGATTGGGTCAGGCGTGACGCCGGGGCTGACGGCAGTCGCGGCGCCTGGTTGTACGCGAAACATCGGCCAATTTTGCATCGCCTTCACCGCGACCACGCCCGCGACGGTTGAGCAAATGGTCGCGAGGAAAGCGGTCCCGACGATGGCCGTTGGATCTTGCGCGTGCTGTGAAGCGAGAATGGCGATGGCGGTCGTCGGCAGGAGTTGAATGCTGCTGGTGTTGATCGCGAGAAAAGTGCACATCGCATTGGTGGCCGTGCCCGGTGTGCGATTGAGCGTTTCCAAATCACGCATCGCGCGCAGACCCAAGGGCGTCGCCGCATTGGCCAGGCCCAGCATATTGGCGGCCATATTCATCACCATTGAGCCCATCGCGGGATGATCAGCGGGCACGTCAGGGAAGAGGCGGCTCATCAGCGGCCGCAAGGCGGCGGCGAGTTTTTGCACGAGCCCGCTCTGTTCCGCGAGTCGCATGACTCCTAACCACAAGGCCATGATGCCCGCGAGCGGTAGGGCAATTTTCATGACCGCCATATCCGCCATCTGGAAGGCGCCCTCGGTGACTTCGCGCAAGCGGCCCGTCGCGCCCCCGATCAAAACCGCCAAGGTCACCAACGCGAGCCAGAGGTAATTGAGCATCGAGGAGCATTAAAAGCTCCCCGGGTAACGCCGCGAGCGAAAACCAAACATGAAAATACGGGCAGGCGGGAATTGCCGCGCGCCGCTGACGCAGGATTGCCATTCGGGGCGATAGGCCTAGTTATGCGGCTGTGTCCTTCGCTCAATTATTGGCTCCTCCGATACGCCGCGCCGCTTGCCGGCGCGTAGCTCACTGGTTCACTTCAACCTCGGGTCGCCGGCTCAGTCGCCGAAAGGTGGGCGCCGTGGGGTTGAGTCTAATGTTCAGCGGGATTTTAGGTGCGGCGGAGACGGCGATCGCCCCCGACCCGCTGGTCGGTTTAGTCGCGCGCCTTGAGCTCACTGCTTATAAAGCGACGATAAAAAATCTTACGCGATTTGGTGATCGTCGCCAAGGCACGGCTCGTAATCGGGCCGCGCTCGACTGGATCGAGGCTCAGCTTAACGCCTTCGGTTCCACCAACACGACGCGGTTGTTGTATAATTATTTCCCGACTGATCCCCGTTGGCCGAGTGGACCGGTGAATAAATCCCCTCGGCTGATGGCGCCGGGTGGAGCGCGGTTTCGCGGTCAGCTGGGGCCGACGGGCGTCAATCTTGAGGGCCAACGGCAGCTTGATGAAAAATTGCGCGCGTTGAATGCTCAGCCCGGCGATGTCGGGGCTCGGGCCAGCGTGTATTGCACCAAAATTGGCACAACCCATCCCGAGGAAATGTACATCGTCAGTGCGCATATGGATGGCCATGGCTGGGGGGAGGCCGCCAACGACGACGGTTCTGGCACGGCGATTGTGCTCGAGTTGGCGCGAATTTTATTAGCGCCCGACGTGAAGACCGCCCGCTCGATTCGCTTTATTTTATGGAATAATGAGGAGACGGGGTTGAATGGTGCGCGCGCCTACATCACTCAGCGCGCCGGCCTGCAGGGGCAGGAGGTGCCGGTCGGTTCGGGTAATTATCCGGAGCCAAAGTGGCTGGGTGTGATTCAGCACGATATGATGCTCTTTGATCACGGCATGCCCCGCGCCGATGGCACCGTTTCGCCGGTGCAGCGCCCGGAGGCAGATGTGAATATCGAATTTCAAGCTACCGCCAAATTTTCTGCCGGAGCACAGCAACTCGCCTGGGCCTTCGTGGCGGCCAACGAGGCTTATGCGACCGACTATCCGGCGGCCGTTGGCCCGCACATGACGAATACGGATAGCGTTCCTTTCATGGATCTCGTGCCGGCCATCAGCTTGCGTGAGAACGAGCGCGGCCGAGAAATTGGCGCAGGCTGGGATCCGCACTGGCACCAGCCGACGGATGTTTTCACGACCTTCAGTGATCAGGATTTTCGGCTCGGCCTTAATGCGGCGCAAACCACTCTCGGCGCCATCGCTCGGTTGGCGGGGGCCGCGGTTCTGAAATAGAGACATACGCTGGCTGCGCACCCAGCGGCGCCGCTCAAGTTAATCCACTCTCGCCATGGCGAAGGACACTTGCGCCGAGGGTCGGTCCTGATAGTCATGGGCTAACGCTCCTTTTGGGCGTTTCCCTTTTTATCTATGCGTAACCTGATCGCACTTTTCGCCGTGAGTCTGGGCCTCGTGGGCTGCCAAACGATTCCCCCCGCGCCGGCCCCCGCGCCGGCGGTGGCTGCGACGAGCGCGGCACCCCGCGATCCCTTTTGGCCCCGCGACGGAATATTCTCGGCGCGCGGCCAGACCTCCTCTTGGTCGGGTTTCCGCGCTAAAAATGTCGCTCGCCGTACGCTGTTTGCCGCCCAGCGCGAGCTCGATCAAGGTGGCATTGTTTTTGTCGGCGACTCCCTGACCGAGGGCTGGCAGACGCTGGCTCAGGATTTTTCTGTTCTTTCCGTTAAGGTGGTTAATCGCGGCATCAGTGGCGATACGACCCCCCATTTGCTCTACCGGTTGGAGGCCGATGTGCTGGCCCTTCATCCCCGGGCGCTCGTAGTTTTGATCGGTACGAATGATCTGGGCGAACATACCGCGCCGGAGGATATTGCAGAAAATTTAAAAACGTTTCATCGGCGCGTGCGCTCCGCTTATCCGCACATACCGGTCGCTTGGTGTCTGGTCATGCCCCGGAGTGCCACGGACACTTACCCGGCGCGGGTGCGCGCGCTGAATGCGCTGATCAAGGGAATCGCGGCGGCTGATCCTTACACAACCATCTGCGACACTTATACCGCGTTCGCATTGCCGGACGGTTCTTCGCAACCTTCATTATTTGCGCCGGACCGCCTGCACTTGATCGCGTCCGGTTATGCTGGGTGGCGGCAGCAGCTCTGGCCGATCATCTCGGCTTGGCGCGTAAATTAATTTTGTGCCCGTCGCATGAGTAACCTCATTCCCTCGGCCCCTCATCGCACCGTGCATTGTGCTGATGCGATCCCGTGGATGCAGGCGCGCGGTCGGATGGCGGAAGCTTGCGCGGTGACCTCTTTGCCCGATGTTTCCGAAGTCGGCCTGGCGCTGCCCGCGTGGCGTGAATGGTTTCTCGCCGCGGTCCAGCTGGTCGTCGCGGCGGTGCCCGATGATAGCGCGGCTATTTTTTTCCAATCCGACATCAAGCGGGATGGGTG
>RGAX01000246.1 GCA_009919985.1 Opitutaceae bacterium | reverse complement strand
CGCCTGGCTCGCGCGTTGGCAGGATAAACACCCGAAACTGTGTGCCTGGGTCGAGGCGAACATCGACGAGACGTTCGCGTTTTATCGACTGCCCCGCGCCCATCATAAACACCTCAAGTCGACCAACCTACTAGAGCGCCTTAATCAGGAGATCAAACGCCGCACGCTGCTGGTGCGGATCTTCCCCAACGAAGCCAGCTGCCTGCGGCTGGTCCAAGCCCCCGCCTTCGAAATCCACGAAGAGTGGGTCGATGAAAACCGCTACCTGAACATGGACCTACTCCGCGATCAGCACAAACACCCCGCGCCTCAAACTCGCGCCGCCTAACTCAAACCACTCACTCAAGAAAGGGAGGTGGCTTCGCCCCTTCCTTCAACCCTCCTCATAAATATTTTTATCTCATCCAGTCACATACCACTTATCCCCTTTTTGCAGGACTTGACGGACACAACTCTTTTTCGAGGCAAGCCCACTCTACGATTTACTCGCTTTGGTTGACACCCTCCGCATCGGGCGTGCGCGCGAACGCAGCTTGGCGGAAAAAGAAATCACCCACCGTCTGAACGCTCAGGTCACAGCCTAACCACGCAGCCATGCGCGTGTTCGCAGACCGGCTGCGACCGCGCTTTCAGGTAGCAGAGCCTTGCCTTCTATCAAGGCGACCATATTTATGGCCATATGAAAACCACGATCGACCTTCCCGATGACGTGCTAACCCGCGCCAAGGTCTATGCTGCTCAGCACCACACCAGCCTCAAGGAACTGGTGACCGAAGGTCTGCGCCGTGTCACCGCCCCCCACGCAAGCGACTCCGAGCAACGCGCCCGCGCCGCCCGTCTGATCGCCGCCCTTCAAGATTTAGGCCTAGAAGGCCCGGTTGCTCCTCTCAAACGCGACGAAATTTATGACCGCACAATTTTTCGTTGATACTAATATCATTCTTTATGCTGCAGGCCACGATCCCGTGGATCAGGCTAAGCGCAGCCTCGCGCTCGCTGTACTCGAAAAGCCCAATCTCGGCGTCTCTGGCCAGGTTCTTCAAGAATTCGTATCTAATGCACTGAGCAAAAAAAGTTTAGTAATAACCGAAGCTAAAATCCACGCCGTTCTGCGCGTGTTAGATGAATTTCCCTGTGTGCCTGTGACTCCGGAACTCGTCAGAGAAGCTATTCGCCTGCGCTCTCGCCACCAAATTTCCTACTGGGATGCAGCCATCCTTGCCGCCGCGCAGACCCTCGGCTGCCACACCCTTTATTCCGAGGATCTAAATCACGGCCAACTCTACGACGCCGTGCGCGTTATAAATCCCTTACTTTCCGAACACGCTCGCTAAGGCTTCTAGTGGATCTGGTAACGTCCGGGCAGAGTGTGTGGAGGTGCCCCTTCTTATGCTTTCTGGGATACGATCGAGCTGGGGTCTTAATTACGGTCAATCCCGACGCTTACACCGCGCCGATCAAATCGGCGAAGAGCGCATCCTCCGGCGTGGCGCTGATCGAGATCTACGAAGTGCCGTAACCCCGCTGCACCACGCGCCCCTTTCGCTTCCCGCCCGCGATTTCATCCCCGGTCGCACACCGGGTACGTTGAGTAACTCTATCGGCGCGAACGGGCGCGATGGGTTATAAAAATGGCGGAGGTGGCGGGAGTTGAACCGGGCTTCCTTTGGCTTTCCAATGATGCATAAAAAACTGATTAATATATGCTTAATTTAGCTATTTTACTTTTTAAATTTCTGAAAAATAAGCTCAGAAATGGGTCATTTAGCGGGTATATAGTGAGTGATTTTTGGCTGCTAGCGGTGCACACGTAGGCCAAGCCCAAGCGATCGCCCTGAGCTTCAATTCAAGAGCCCGGAGAGTTCTGCGGTGTCCAGTGATCGGGGCAGGTCAGCTTCGCATGTCTCGATCAACCGGACGCTCTATTTTTTCGGGCTTCGCTTCGGCGAAGCCGAACTCGCCTTGGTGGTTGCTATCATGCGTCGTGCGTCCTCCCGCAGCGGCTTGGTTTGTTGGATCATTTCTTTGTCCCAGATGGCGGTGATTTTTTCCGGCACACCGGCGTAAGCTGCGGCGGCGTTCCAGCCGCCGAGCGTTGCCGCCTCAACTTCTTCATAGATTGTTCGCGCGGCCCGAGCCGGAATGCCGCCGATCTCCGCGAGTCGGGTCAGTTGCTCGAAACGGGTGGGAATTTCGGGGCTTCCCAGCCATGTCAGCGCAATCAGGACATGGGCGACATTCGGATTAAGGTCGTAGGCCGGCGAGAGGGTCCATGTGCGTTCGGTTTCATTGTAGAGAAACGCGTGATTACGGCCGTGGTCGTCCCGATTGGTGGTGAGCAGATTGAAGACGGCGCGCCGGAAGCATTCTCGCGCCTCTTCCGCTCCGCCGAGAGTCCGGGCGGATCGGATGAATTCTTCGTAGTCGATTTGGCCGTCGGAGGCGCGCCGGTGCAGGAACCCGCTTAGCGTGTGGACGTGACGCCGGCCCCAGGTGCCATCGAGTCGCTGGGTGCGATCAAAACGCGCGCTGGCGAAATGGCGGCGTTCGCCATCATGCACGAGGCATGCATGCGGGACGCGGATGCCGGCGTTTTTCGCCATTTTCCAGAATGCGAATTCGACTGCGCCGCCGCCCTCGTCGTCCTGCGGTGACAGTTTCACGACGCTCGGCACCTGGCCGGGCGGCGTCACACCGCCGATCTGGATGTGCTGCAGCTGCTGGAAGTCACCGGAAGTAGGGAGGTGCGCCGCCACTTTGGGCTGGGCGCCGCCGAGGCTGCCGCCGCCCCGGGCGAGTGCGGCGCTGACGTCTTCAGGCGTGAGGACGGCGGGAGTTTTTGCCAGTTGCGCGGCGTCGCGAGCCAAGCCGGCAAGGGAAGTGGAAACCGACTCGTCGTCGGCGCCTTTGCCCAGCACCGGTTCAAAGGTGATTCCGCCCGGACCGCGTTCGCCGATGGCGGCGAGCTTGCCCAAGATGGTTTGCAGCCCTGGAACTTCGAGCTTCAGCATTCTCGCGCCCCACGAATCCGGCAGAGAGTCGGCGATGAGCCCGGGGAGTCCGCCCTCGAACGGCGAATCGCCGGGTCGAAACACCCGCGGTCCGCGGGAGAAACTGTCGAGCGGTAGATTCAGCGGCGAAATGTCGTGGCCGGTAGCGATGAACTCGCGCTCCAATTCCAGCGCGTGAAACGGACCGTCGGCGCGATACGCCAGCGTGCCCATGGGGGCGCCGAGGAAGCGCAGGCGAAGCAGATGGGGCTCGGCCATGGCTTAGTTCCCTATGGCCCGACGAGGCGCGCGTTGGCGGGCGGGCGCAGGCGCCGCCGCGAGAAATTCGTTGATGTCTTTGGGGGCGGGCGCCGGTGGTATCAGCGCGCCGAGGAATCGATCGGCGAGCCCGAGCGTGGCCAACAGTTTCGCCAGGCCCGCAAATCCAATGCGCCCGGTGCTCTCGAAACGGCGCAGCGTCGCGATCCCGAGGCCGCTGCGTTTGGCGAGATCGGCCTGCCGCCACGACAGCGCCATGCGATGGGCGCGGATCAGGTCGCGGGCCTCACGGATAATGTCGGTCTCGTTTTTAAGCGATAACATTTGATCACTTAAATGTGATATTTATAATTAAGCAATCATTAGCGATAGTAAAAAATGCCGAATCCGGTGGGACAAGAGCGCAAACCAATGCCCCCTT
>RGAX01000245.1 GCA_009919985.1 Opitutaceae bacterium | reverse complement strand
CTTTGACTTTAATCATCCGGATGCCGCGCGCCCGGATGGCCCGCGCGGCTTCCGCCGCTTCCGCAACGGTGCCCGTAGTTACGGTCATATCCGTCTCGAGCGTGGTGCTCGCCCCGCCAAAAAATCTCCACATTGGTTCGCCGCGCTGCCGCGTCCACGCATCCAGCAACGCCATCTCCAACGCGCACTGCGCCGAGCCACAGCCCAGCCCGCCGCGGGTAGAAAATTCCGCCGCGAGCGCACGCCAATCGTTCCCATCGCGTCCAAGCAGCCACGCGTGCACACCGTTGAGCGCGGTGAGCGCCATGGCCTGAGTCTCGCCGTTGTAGGGTGGCAGCGGCGCCGCTTCACCATAGCCGCGCGTGCCGTCGGCCAGCTCGATGGTGACGAGCACGTTGTTGGCCATAGCCTGCGCACCGCCAGAAATACCAAACGGCACATGCAGCGGGATATCGAGGGGCGCCACGCTGCACGCACGGATCAAAGTCGGTGAGGTCATGAAAGCGAATAGCCTAGCGAACTTGCCGGTAATGCAAGAGTGCGCGCGGCGCCACCCCGTGCACCGCTTTGAACGCCCGGGAAAAATGATACGGGTCGTCGAAGCCCACGCGTTGCGCGGCTTCTTTAACGAGTCCGCCATTTTCGATTAAAAACTCGGCCGCAATCGTCATTTTACGCCGCAACAGATATTGGTAAGGGCTCGTACCTTGATAGCGCCGAAACCAGCGGCACACGCTTGAAGCCTCCACGGCTGCCGCCCGCGCGATTTCCTCCAGCGAGCCCAAGCGCTCCGCTTGCGCATCGATCAAGGCCTTACAGCGCAAAAAAGCCTCCCGCGCCGGCTCAATCGTCGGCGTAGCCTGTGTAGTCGTTGCTTCGATTTTCAATAGCAGCAACTCCACGAGCGCCGCACAGATTTCCGCCCTGAGCTCGCCCGTGCGTTGACCTTCGCGCACGAGTTCTTCCAACACGCTGGTCACTTCGGCTGGTACCGCCAACACGCGCACGGCTCCCGGCATCACGCCACAGCGCTGAAATCGACTCGCGACGCTGCGACCGCTAATCGAAACAAAATATTTCATCATTGGATCCCGCGCGTCTGCCCGCAGGGCGCAGTGCGTGTTTGGGCCATAAGCGAACACCGTGCCCGGCCCGAGCGGATGCTCCTTGCCATCGAGCGTAACCCAGCCGCGGCCGGAAACGACAAACTCCAGCCCATGGAAGGGAAAATGTCGCCGCGAGAGCGCGTAATCAGGGTTACACTGTTCCCGGCCGCCCATCACCAAGGAAAGCGCCTGCGTGCGCGACGGAGCCAGGTTAAGAAAAAAATATCGAGCCCCCGTGACTTGTTGCGAGAGCAGCGCCGTGGCTTCTTTAGGGCCGATATTATCCATGTCGTTGCGGCATCTATCCATTTTCTTCATCATAGATCGAGTGCATTCTAGGACTTGAGTCTCGCCGATTTTCTCTAGCCAACCTTACCCACTGATCTTTATGGCCAAAATGAAAACTATCCTCCTTGTCGCCAACGGTGACCTCCGCCAGTCCGCCAATGAAGTCTGCTGGCCTGCCCAACACGCGATGGAGCAGGCGCTCACCGCAGCCGTGGCTCGGCTTGGTTACAAACTCGTCCGCGCTCACGCTTACAAGCCCGCGCAGAAACACGGTTTTATCAGCTCGCAGAAAGAAGGTATGGCCGTATTCGCCACAATCGATGTGCACACACCGCTCATCGTCGCCGAAGCCGTGTGGCAATATTCCCATCACTTATTGCCCGGACTCATCTCGCACCAAGCGCCGATTCTCACCGTTGCCAATTGGTCAGGCACGTGGCCAGGCCTCGTCGGCATGTTGAATCTCAACGGCTCCCTCACTAAGGCCGGCGTTCGTTACTCGACCCTTTGGAGCGAGGAGTTCACCGACACGTATTTTCTTAACGGTCTAAAATCATGGCTCACCACCGGTCAGGCCCGCCACCGCACCACACACGTCAAACCCCTCGCCCGCACCGCGGTCCCGGCGAAAGCCCGAGCCGTCGCACGAAAAATCGCCGCTGATTTACGCCAGCGCAAATCCATCATGGGCGTCTTTGACGAAGGTTGCATGGGCATGTACAATGCCATCATCCCCGACGAACTGCTCTTTCCAACAGGCGTTTATAAAGAGCGGCTTTCCCAATCCGCCCTTTACTACGGCGCCACTCAAGTCACCGACGCCGAGGCTCGCGCCGTATTCGATTGGCTCGTCAAAAAAGGCATGAATTTCCACTTCGGCACCGACGAAAAAACCGAGCTCACGCTCGCGCAGGTGCTCTGGCAGTGCAAAACCTATGTCGCCGCCCTCCGCCTCGCCGATGAATTCGGCTGCGAGTCCATCGGCATCCAATATCAGCAGGGCCTCAAAGACCTCCTACCGGCCAGCGATCTCGTCGAGGGCCTGCTCAACAACAGCGACCGACCACCGGTGAAAAACGCCGCGGGAAAAATTATCCGCGCGGGCCAGCCGCTCACGCACTTCAACGAAGTCGACGAATGCGCCGGTCTCGACGGGCTTTTTACGCAACGCGTTCACACCGCTCTCGGTCAACCCGTTGAAAACACACTGCACGATCTGCGTTGGGGCGCTTATGACGCCAGCGGCACGACCGACGCCTACGTCTGGGTGTTTCTCATTTCCGGCAGCGCCCCGCCCGCGCATCACATCGGCGGCTACGCCGGCACCGATTCTCTACGCCAGCCTCCGATGTATTTTCGCCTGGGCGGCGGCACGGTGCGCGGGATCGCCAAACCCGGCGAAATCGTCTGGAGCCGAATCTTCGTCGAAGACGGTAAACTCAAAATGGATCTGGGCCGCGCCCAGGTCATCACGTTGCCCGCCGCCGAGACCGCGCGGCGTTGGAAAGAAACGACCGAGCAATGGCCGATCATGCACGCCGTCACCTACGGCGTCTCCCGCGACCAAATGATGGCGCGCCACAAAGCTAACCACATCCAAGTCGCCTACGCCCATAGCGCCAAGGCCGCCGATCTGGCCCTCTACGCTAAAGCCGCACTCGCCGCCGAGCTCGGTCTAGTCGTCAACCTCTGCGGCACCAAGGCCAACGGCCAACCGTTTTAACGAAGTCGGCAACAGCGGGGCCTATCAGCCGCGATGGGGCGACGGTTAAGCTTGGAATCACGCGCCTTCGTACGTGACGCTGCGTCATGCCCCACTTCGCCCGCCGCACGTTGCTCACGTTGTTCGCTTGGCCTCTGGCCGTCTTCGCCGCTGCGCCCACGCGACTTGCGCGCGAGAACCTTCTTCTGCGCCATAACAACGCCGGCGCGGCGGTCGCCGTTAAAACGGTGGCCGAATGGGCGGATCGGCGCGCCGAGATCATACGTGGCATGGAAACGGTCATGGGCGCGTTTCCTGGAGCCGCATCACCCAAGCGCGTCGCCCTCGATGTCCGTATCGAAGCCGAAACCGATCACGATACCTACGTCATCCGTCGCATCACCTACCAAGCCGAACCCGGCAGCCGTGTGCCGGCGTTGCTCTGCATTCCCAAAGCAGCGCTCACTGCTCCCGCCGGCAGCGTACCCGCGGTACTATGTCTGCATCCGACCGACAACACCGTTGGCCCCGGCGTCACTATTGGCCTCGGTCCGCTCCCGCATCGCGCCTACGCGAGCGAACTCGCCGCGCGCG
>RGAX01000244.1 GCA_009919985.1 Opitutaceae bacterium | reverse complement strand
CCTCGCCACCGTTAAACGGTATATTCAGCAGCAGCGCGTTTCCGCTCCTACCCGGGCGGCGCTTGACCCAGCCTAAGCTTCGCTTTGGCCAGGTTTGCGCGCCGTCATTGATCAATGAAGGCGATTTTCCAAACCGTAAAAACGACATAGCCGACTCTTCAGGGACGCTTAACGCATGCGCTGACTACACGAGAAGAGGCGTTGCGGCAGCTCCAGACCACGATGGAGATCACGCCGCTCGCGAGGGCCGTGTTGTTGCGGAGCAAAAACGGCTCATCCGCTGGGCAGAAGAAAACGGCCGGCTAAAAACCCGGCATCGTTCACCGCCGGAGTTCGCACCAGGCGGTGAGCACCTTGTATTTTACCGGCAGTCGAATCAACGCTACTACAAGGCCACCCTTTCCGAACGACAAAAGGGTTACGGAATTGCGCTAGGTTCATTCAGCAGAGGAGCGACGCCATCGGAGTATCTGGACAGGCAGGCTCTTCATAATTGCATTTTCCAAGACGACATCAGGTTAGAATATGTTTTGGAAAATCAGTGATTTCCGATCATCGTTATCTCCCAACCCGGCGTTAGGGGTGCCTCGCCCACACAGACGGCAATAGACGCGATGATGCGCGTCAAAGGATTTGAGGGAATCGCTCCTGGCGCCTATTACGATAGCTCAGAGGGGTTGTTGATCTTTGATCTTTTTCCTCGAAATGCGATTTTAACCCAAGACGGCGACGTGTTTCCGATCGATCCGGTAATTCAGCGTATAGATACTGCTTTTGCAGATTTTCTACGGATTCAACCCCACACCATCAATTTGATCTGAGCTTGCTTAAAGAAGCGCTGCGAGAGGGATTCCGCGTGTGTGCAGCCAAGGTACCGCGCCGGGCGGCTTCATATAGAGCCCGCCTAAGCAAGCATCGCGCCTTGGCGAGCACGTCACTGGTTTTCAAAGGTCGCTCGCACCACCCCAAATCCCACGCATGCTATCGAAAATCCTTTTCACCATGGCCCGCGCCACGCTTTCTGCGTGGCATGGAAAAGCTTTCCCACCTCGGCCACACGCTGACGCGCTGGCGCGTTGGTTCGTCCACATTTTTGGCTTATCCCGAAAAAGGTGCCCGCCTCATGAATTGGCACCTCACACTGGGCGATGGCTCGGTGCGCGACATCGTTTACTGGCCCGAGCTCAACTCCTTCGACGACTTTTTTAAAACACGCGGCGGCAACCCGATCCTGTTTCCCTTCAACGCGCGCACCTTTGACCGCGGCGACATCCATTTTTGGCGCGCGGCCGATGGGGTGCGCCGACCCATGCCGATGCACGGGTTTGCCCGCCACTCAGACTTTAAGGTCACGCGACTCGATCCCGCTGGTTTCACCGCGCAACTCACCCCCACCGCCGAGTCCCGCGCGATTTATCCTTACGAGTTCGAATTTAACGTCAGCTACCGCTTTGCCCCGCTCGGCCTCACCTGCGAATTCGCCCTCACCAACCACGGCCACGAGCCCATCCCGTGGAGCGCCGGCCATCATTTTTATTTCACCCTGCCTTGGACCGAGGGTACGACGCGCGCCGATTACCAAATCCGCATTCCTGCGACACGCCGCTACAAACACGATTTCACCACCGGCCAACTCACCCCCGGTCCCAAGCTCAACCTCGAAGAACCACTTTCTAACCCCGACTTGATCGATACCCAGCACACCAATCTGAGCGGTAACGAAGTCCTCTTTGGGGAACCCAATCGCCCCGGCGCCATCAGCGTGCGTCTCGGCGACGACGCGCTCCCAGCAGCTGGTGCCACGATTGTGACTTGGACGCTCGACGAGCATGCCCCGTATTACTGCGTCGAGCCCTGGATGGGCCCACCCAATGCCCCCGAAAACAAACTCGGCCTGCACTTCGTCGCACCCGGAAAAACCGAGAAATTCAGCGTCACTGTAGCCGTGAAATAAGCCTGGAGAGCGCGCCATCGCCTGACTTCACGCTTGCGCGCCGCCCCACACTTTGCGGCATTGACCCTCTGCATATGGTCTCCACCGAAAACTTAAACCAAATCGAAACCATCAAGAAGCGCGCCGGGCATCTATGGAGGTTTCTTTGACTGCGATCAAAAGCAGCGTGAAATCGAGGCCATGGACGCAGAAATGGGCGCGCCCGATTTCTGGAATAGCAACGAGCGCGCCCAAAAGCACATCGTCAAACTGAACGCCCTTAAACGGGCGATTTTGCCCGTAGTCGCTTACCAAAAGAAGATCGATGACCTCGCCGTCATGATCGAGCTCATGGCCGGCGAAGACGCCACCGCTCAGGAAGCCTATGACAAGGAGCTCACCGGCACTCTCACCGCGCTTACCACCGAGCTCGACGAGCTAGAGATCGCCTCCTTCCTCACCGGTCAGTTTGACCGCAACAACGCCATTTTCTCCATCCAGGCCGGCGCGGGCGGCACCGAGTCCAATGACTGGGCTGACATCATGTTCCGCATGTATTCGCGCTGGGCCGAACGGCGTAACTACACCGTCGAGCTCATGGACGTGCAGCCCGGCGACACCGCCGGCATCAGCAAAGCCACCATCTTAATCAAAGGCGAAAACGCCTACGGCTACGCCAAGGCCGAGCGCGGCGTCCACCGCCTCGTGCGCATCAGCCCGTTTGATTCTAACAAGCGCCGCCATACCTCGTTCTGTGCCGTGGACGTGGTCGCCGAGATCACCGAAGATATCAACGTCGAGCTCAACGAAACCGATATTCGCGTCGACGTTTACCGTTCCTCCGGCAAAGGCGGCCAAGGCGTCAACACCACCGACTCCGCCGTCCGTCTCACCCACGCACCCACCGGCATTGTTGTCGTCTGCCAAAACGAACGCTCGCAGATCAAGAACAAGGCCACCGCCATGAACGTGCTCAAGGCCCGTATCTACGAGCGCCGCCAAGACGAACAACGTGCCGAGATGGACAAGTTCTACGGAGAAAAAGGCGAAATCGGTTTCGGCGCCCAGATCCGCAGCTACGTTCTCCAGCCTTATCAGATGGTGAAGGACTTACGCACCGGCATCAGCACCAGCGACACCCAAGGCGTCCTGGACGGCGACCTCGACCGTTTCGTCAACGCCTGGCTTCGCGCCGGCTGCCCGCGCCACCGCAACAAAGACATCCAGATGGACGAATAACGCGCGCGCCACCCCGGCCGGGAAAACCCTTCCCGTTTGGCTCCGCGCGTTTTTTTACGCCCTCGCTGTTTCGCTCCATGTCCGATCTGCCCTACGAACACCTCCGCTCGACGTTCGCCGCGCAGCCTCTGTTCGAGGACAAGACCTGGCAACTCTCCCCCGAAGCCTGGGCCCTCAGCCCGGAGCAGGTCACCCAAATCGAGGCCATCGGCGGGGCCTGCCTCGAGTTTCACCACGCCCTTGAGACGCTCTACCTGCGCTCCGCCGCCGGTAAAAATCTCCTCCGTAACAAACCCCTTCTCGCGCCCTGGGTCGCCGACTACCTCGACCGCGGTAAACCCGCCCACCTGATCGCCCACGCCCGCGACCCCAAGAACCGCGGTAGCTTCCCTACGGTATTACGACCCGACCTGCTCCTGACCGACGACGGTTTCGTCATGACTGAGCTCGACTCCGTTCCCGGAGGCATCGGCCTCACCGCATTTCTCAATCGCCTCTACGGCGCCGGCGGCTCCGCCACGCGCATCATCGGCGCCGATGAT
>RGAX01000243.1 GCA_009919985.1 Opitutaceae bacterium | reverse complement strand
GCTCGTAAACTTGCCGAGGAAAAACGCATCGATTTCACCCGCGTAAAAGGCACCGGCCCCGGTGGCCGCATCGTCCGAGCCGACATCCTAGCCGCCGAGAAAAACCCACCGCCCGCCGCCGCCAAACCCGCGCGCGCCGACGCCGCCCCAGCTTGGGGCTACCGCTCGGTCCTCGACAAGAGCCCCGTGCAAGCCGAGTCCTTCGCGCCCGCTTCCAACATGCGTGCCACCATCGCGCGCCGCCTCCTCGAAGCCAAGACCACCATCCCGCATTTCTACCTAGATATCGAAGTCGACGCCGCGCCGCTCCTCGCCCTGCGCGAGCAGCTGAACGCCGGCCTCGCCAAAGACGGAGTCAAACTCTCCGTCAACGATTTCGTACTGAAAGCCGCCGCCGCTGCCCTGCGCGCCACTCCCGGCGTCAACACTTCGTGGACCGGCACCGGCATCCAATCGCACAGCGCGATTCACGTTTCTTTCGCCGTCGCGATGGCGGGCGTGGATCGCTTCTGCGCGATCATCAACCCGCCCAACGCCGCCATCCTCGCGGTCGGTGCTACCGTCAAGAAACCCGTGGTCAAAGACGACCAAATCGTCATCGGGCAACGCATGACCCTCACGCTCTCCTGCGACCACCGCGTTGTCGACGGCCTGCTCGGCGCGAAATTCCTCAACGCGGTCAAAGCCCACCTCGAGAGCCCCTCGCTGTTGCTGCTATAAGCGAAGCGTAAGCCCGACCCAATTTCAGCGCCGACCATTTAACTGGTCGGCGCTTTTTTTATCTGTTCGCGACCTCAGTCAGCCCTCGGCGCGAGCCTTCGCGTCAGCCTCGATAAGTTTGATCAAAGCATCGAGCGTGGTGCGCACCTTGGCCTTCACCACAGGTAACTCAGCTGGGCTGGCGACTTTTTCGTTGGCGAAAAGATAAAACTTCATCTTGGGCTCAGTGCCACTTCCACGAGCGGCGAAGCTATAACCGTTAGCGAGCGTAACCAAATAGAGGTCTTGCTTGGGGATCATTTCGCCATCGGCATCACGGATGTCTTCGCGGCCAAAATCCTGGAACTTTGCCACCGCAACATCGCCGAATTTCGTGGGCGGCTGGCCACGATAGGTATCGAGGATACGCTTGATCTTCGCGTTACCACTTGCGCCCTCGTAGTAGAGGTTGATCACACCTTCTAAGTAGAAACCGCAACGCAGGAAAATTTCGTCAAGATACTCCGGCACTGTAAGGCCGCGACTCTTCACCCAAGCGCAGAGCTCGGCAAACATGAGACACGCCGCATTGCCGTCTTTGTCGCGAAGAAAATCATTGGGCAGATAACCGTAACTTTCCTCCGTACCGAACGCGTAAAACGTGCTGTGCTGCAGCAGCAACTTCGCGCGCTGCGCCAGCGGCAGCGCATCGTAATCGAAGCCCTGGGGTTGAGTCGCGCGCAGTTGGTTTTCGTAGCCGCGCATCTTAGCGGCGATCCACTTGAAGCCGGTGAGCGTGTTAATGACTTTCACGCCGTGCGCTCGACCGATCGCATCTTGAAGCTGAGTCGTGACAAAGGTTTTGATGATGCAGGCGCGATCGGATCCGCCGGCCGGAATCCAGCCGCGTTCTTTATATTTAGTAAGGCGATAATCCGTGAGCAACGCACCGATTTGATTACCCGTAAGGAGCTCCATTTTACCGGCGCGATTGCGCACGGCGACCCCCATGCGGTCAGCATCTGGATCGGTAGCGAGTACGACATCGCAATTCTCACGTTCGGCGAGCGCGACGGCGAGGGCGAGGGCCTCGGCATTTTCCGGGTTGGGTGATTTTACCGTGGGGAAATTTGCGTCGAAATTTAATTGGGCCAACACCGGTTTCACTTCACAGCCCGCGTGGATGAGCAGCGGAATGGAATGCACCGAACCGGTCGCGTGGATATTAGTAAATGCGATTCTTAATTTCGTTTGCTGCAGGACTCGTGGATCGATCACGGCTTGAGCGGCTACTTCGAGGTACGCATCATCCGCGTCGCGACCAAGCGTGGTCACGCCCGACAAATCCTTAGCCAAAAAGGCCCCGAGTTCGGCGAGGGGCACAGAGTTCACTTCCGTGACGATGCCTTTGTCGTGCGGCGGTACGACTTGCGCACCGTCATCGAAATACGCTTTGAAGCCGTTATCGTGGGGCGGATTGTGGCTCGCCGTAATCACGACCCCCGCATGCGCCTTGAGCCAACGTACGCTGTAGCTTAACTGCGGCGTGGGCCGCGGCCCATCGAAAATAAACGCTTCACCACCGAGCTTCGTCCAGGTTGAAGCCGCGAGTTCACAAAAATGCCGCGAAAAATGCCGTACATCATAAGCAATCACGAGACGCGGTTTCGTGGTGATCTGTTGCGAATCAAGATGTTTTTTGGTGTAGCGGAAAAGCCCGATCACGGCTCGCGACAAGGTAAAATCATTGAGCAAATTACTCCCGATGGCGGCGTGCTCCGGCGATCCGGCCGCGTTCCGGGTGCCCGTCTCGGCGGCGGCGGTCACCACACCCATCGTGCGGCCGCGCATCCCACCGGTGCCAAATTCGAGATAACGATAAAACCGGTCATTCAACTCACCCCACGCGGCCTTAACGATGAGTTCATCGATGCTGTCCTTTGCCCAAGCCGGGAGACCGGCGTTGAGGAACGCAGCGATATTTTCCGCCGTGCTCGGCATGAGTTGGCCGGCCACCGCGGCCGATTGAATTTTAGCAAGAGTGGTCATGTAGTCAGAAAAAATCAGGACAGGACGAGTCCGTCCGCAAGGGTCGGTCGGCCGGTTTGGCGGGCCCAAGACTCTGCAAATGAGTCTTCATCGTATCCGAAGCTGGGCGCCACCTCCAGATTGATTGAGGGCAAGCCGGTCGCATCCGTCGCGAGCGCGGCATCGTGGGCTTTGAGCCAGCGGGCAAATTGACGGCGTTGATCATCCCGACACGTTTGCGGTGAATCGACGCCCTCGGCATTTTTGACGGGCGAAAAATCGTCTGCGCGGCTCGTCTCGATCACGAGCGGGTTCTGGGCGAAGGGCAATGCGTCGAAAACGAAGAGCTCAAATTTCACGCCGTTAGCCTTGGCCGGTTTGACGGGCTGACCGGCCGCGTCGAGGGCCGGGATTTTTTTGTCGGCGCGGTGAAAAGGTAACGCTACCGCCGATCCATCCGAGCGCGCCATACGACGGATAAATTCCCGATCGAGCAGATGCAGCGCAATGCTGCCAGCAAGATAGCGCAACTGACCCGAAGCGTCGATCTCGCGCTGCATAGTCATCGGTAAATCCGAGTATTCAACGACGACTAAACGGCCGTTTTGCGCGCAGAAATGGCCAAGCTTTTCCTCGGCGTAAGCCTTCGGCACCATCTTACTCGACATCTCGGAACCGCGCAGCAGATGCCAGCCGATGAACGACGGATCGATCGCGCGCACGAGCGGATTATCGACCTGAAAATAACTCAGCGTATCAATGCGCTCGCGCTCCATGAGATCGAGTGCGCCACTGCGATCCAAAGCGCGCAACGAGCCTCCGTGCCCATCGGGCGAGAGCGCGATTGAGCCTTTGGATTCGAGCAGAATTTTACCCGAAAAGTCTACGGCCGGCATCCGGCCTTGACGGAAAAAATGAACGCGAGCCGCGTCGCAGCCGAAAAAATCATGCTCCACGAAAAAAGCCTCGGTGGCCGCGTGATTCTGGTGGCTGG
>RGAX01000242.1 GCA_009919985.1 Opitutaceae bacterium | reverse complement strand
GCCCCCACGACCGACAAGCTTGCCACGCTCTCGATCGACAATCCCTACAATCCCTACGGCTCGCGCTTCTATTCGGCCACCGGCGCGGCCAACACCGATGGCTCGCTGCGCCTCACCGGCGCCCCGCGCACGGTCAGCCTCGTCTCCGTCACCTTGCCTGATCTCGGCGTCGAAAAAATTAGCACGACCGCTGATGTCATCCGCTTTGCCACCGGACTGCGCGGCAAACTCGGCGATACCTGGACCTGGGAAAGCTCCGGCTTTTACAACCAAGTTAACGGCGAAGATAAAGCTTACCCGGATGTCCGTGAGAGTTTGCTACTGCAAGCGCTCCAGCGCACCGACGCCAACGCATACAACCCCTTTGGCTACACCTTTAAAGTGCAAAACGGCGCCGTCGTCGCCGACAAACCTTACACGAATCCGTCTTCGGTCGTGGACTCCTTTTCCGCCGTCTTCGCTCGCCAAGCCGAGAGCTCCATCGCTAGCGGCGACCTACGCGTGACGGGCCGCCTGCTGCGCTGGTGGGGCGGCGATATCATGGCCTCCTTTGGCGGCGAATACCGCAAGGACAAGCTCGCCGATAAACGCCCGCCGTACAGTGGCGAAAATCCCGCTGGCGTTGGCCTGGAAACCACCGACAACGATTTTCTGCTCCATCCGCCGCGGCCCGATGTCATCGGTGAACGCGACATCACCAGCCTCTACGCTGAATTCGTGCTGCCGTTGGTCGGCGCCGAACGTCGCCTGACCTTGATCAACACCCTTGAACTCACCGCCTCCGCCCGCATGGAAAACTACAGCGATTTCGGTGAGACGACCAAGCCCAAGGTCGGCGTGAACTGGCGCCCGCTTTCTTGGCTTATGCTGCGCGGCTCCTACAACGAAGGTTTCATGGCCCCGAGTCTTGCCGCCCTCTTCACTAGCCCACGCTGGTCCATCACCGCCGGCGCCGGTGACATCGACACCTACCGGAATCCGGTCACCAACGAAGGCGCTTACGTCCAACGCGGCTACTTCGGCGGCAACCCCAACCTCAAGGCCTCCGAATCCGAAGGCACCACCTATGGTGTCGTCATCGATGTGCCCGGCATTCGCGGCCTCAGCGTGACGGCCGACCACTGGCGCATCGAGCGCACCAACCTGCTTGGCTCCCGCAGCGCCGCTCAAATCCGCGCCAGCGATGTGTCCCTGATCCAAGCCTACACCCAAGCCCAACTCGCCGCCGGTCGCTCCATCTCGACCATCGATCTGGGTAGCGGCACCGCCGCTTACAAGGGCGACCCTGATATCGTGCGCTACGCCGTCACCCCTGAAGACACCGCCGCCTTCAACGCCTACAACCTCGCCAATCCCAGCAAGGCCCAAGCCACCGCGGGTAAGATTTTCTCCTTCAACCAACCTTGGATTAACATTTCAAATAGTGAAAACGAAGGGGTCGATTTGGGTCTGCGCTACGTGCTGCCCAAACTTCCCTTCGGCAACGTGACGCTCAATTCCGATTGGTCCTACCTCGTCTCCTCCCGCTCCGTGCAGCAGCCAGCCAATCTCCCCGCCGTGGAAACCAACGACCTCACCGTCAATGGCGTTTCCCGTTGGCGCGGCACGAGCAACCTCACCTGGCGCCGCAATGCCTGGACCGCCAACCTCGGCGGCTACTACGTCGGCCCCTCCCAAGACTCCGGCGCCAGCACCACGGCGGCGCTCTATGATTCACTGGGCCAGCCAAAGTACATCGCGAAACACTTCACTGGCGGCCAATTCGTTTACCGCTACGTCATGGCTTCGAGTATCTCCTACAACGCTTCCGTCGGTTACCGTTTTAGTGCCACCACTTCTTGGCTGCGCGGCACGCGCGTGCGCCTTGGTGTTACCAATCTCACCAACCAAACCCCGCCGCTCGCCACCGGTGGCTTCGGCTACAGCCCCGGCGTGAGCCAAAACCTCCTCTCCGGCCGCGCCTGGTTCTTTGAGGCTACCCGCAGCTTTTAATCCCCCATGAAACTCCGCGCCTTTTCCGTTTTGCTTCTTGTCGCATCGCCCGCCCTCCGTGCGGCCGAGTCCGCGCCGGCCGATCCCGTGCGCGAGGCGAACCGTGCTTGGCTTGCGAGTTTGCCCGCCGCACCCAAGCCTGAGCTCACGCGCCACGGACTCGTCGCGGAGGAATTGCGCCGCTGGAAGCCCCGCGGCGCCAATCAGGGTGTCGCGGTGGACGCGCACCACTTTTACGGGATCGGCAACTACGTGGTCGGCAAATACGACAAAACCAGCGGCGCGCGCGTCGCCGAGTGGGTCGGCCTGCGCGGCGGTGCGACGATTCACTTGAACGGTGGCATCATCCAAGACGGCCAGCTCGTGCTCGCGCATTCCAATTTTCCGCAGCTGCCCATGGCCAGCTCCTTGGAATATTTTGATCCCGTCACCGTTCAGCCCGTGAAAACCGTCAGCCTCGGCATCCGCCATGGCTCGCTTACGTGGGCGGAGAAGAAAGATGGTTTTTGGTGGGCCTGCTTTGCCCATTATAACGACCAAGGCACCGCGCCGGGTACCGACAACCGGAGCACGCTCTTTGGCAAATTCGACGAGCAGGACCACCATCGAAGTGCCCTTCGAAGGCCAATCCTGGGCTTGGGACCGCAGCGATAAGCGCATCATTTACGGCATCATCCGCCGCACGGGCGAAGTTGTAGTCGCTCGCATCCCCGAGCTGCCCAAAACGCTCCTCGCCCGCTAAACGCGCTCACTCAGCGCAAGCGAGCAAAAGGTTGCAGTGTTGCACAATATGCCCGGGTGGACGGTAACGTCAAAAGGCCGTGTCGCCGAGTTGGATCATGCCGTCAATAAGCACCTGCTCGTTTTGGCGACGCACGAAAAGGATCGTGTGTAATTTCTCGCCGCCCATCTCATCGACCAGACCATTTCGATGCATGCATTTCGATCCGAGCGCAGCTTGACAGTGAATCTTTTTTGATGCACCATAAAACAATGTCACTGCCGCGCCCGCTACCGCGCTTTCTACCGCACCACCACTGGCAACGAGCCGGTGCGTGAGTGGTTGAAGGCGCTGCCGGAAGGCGAACGCAAGCAGGTCGGCAGTGATATAAAAGCAGTGCAGTATGGCTGGCCACTGGGTCTGCCGCTCGTGGATTCCCTCGGAAATGGTCTCTAGGAAGTCCGTTCGCGGCTGCCCTCCCGAATCGCACGAACCCTGTTCTTCGTGCACGACGGAATGGTAATCCTCCTGCATGGTTTTATAAAGAAGACACGCACGACGCCAGATCACGAACTCGATTTAGCCAAAAGGAGAAAACTTGAAGTCCAAAAACAATCAGCACATCGGAAGTAGCTTCGACGAATTTCTTCGCGAAGAAGGCATCTATGCAGAGGTCGAAGCAGCGGCCCTGAAAAAGGTCATTGCTGCCGCTCTCGCAAAGCAGATGAAACGTCGGCGCACCAGCGTGTCCAAGCTCGCTGAGACCTTAGGCACAAGTCGGGCCGCGGTTAGCCGCGTACTCGATGAGGAAAATACGTCCATCACCCTGACCACGCTTTCACGCACGGCCATAGCGCTTGGCTGCAAAGTCAGATTGGAAATCGTCGCGGCTTAACCACTCAGCACATGGTGTTCCTACGAATCGGTCTCCTGCTCAGCAGTCGAGACCCTGCGTCACCCTGCGCTACGCCTTGCGTGCGTACCGCACTGTGCCTTAGTTCGGGGCGTGACTCCCGCGCTTCCTTCCACGCTCGCCAGCGAACTCACCCACTGGCGCCGCGATTTCCATCGTTACCC
>RGAX01000241.1 GCA_009919985.1 Opitutaceae bacterium | reverse complement strand
CGCACACTTGAGGTGGCGACGATGGTGCCGGTGCGCTCGTTGATCACAACGCGGGCAATGGAATCGGGGCGCACTTCAATGGTGCCGATGTCGGCTAAAAAGGTAACTTCACGACCGAGATAAGCGGGTGGCACGATCACAGAGATCGAGGCTGCATCAATGGCGGTGGCGGCATCGGGGAAAGCCAGGTTGACGGCATCGGCCAAACGGCTGGCGGAGGTGAAATCGGGGTTGAACAATTCGAACGAAATGGCGCCGTCGCGAACGGTCTCGGTGTGGATCTCGCGCTCGACGATCGCGCCGCTACTGATGACACCGACCGTAGGATGGTTTTTTTGTACCGTAGCACCACCGGCGCCGCCGGAGCCTCCGATGAATCCACCGACCGCGAGTCCGCCTTGAGCGACTGCGTAGACGCGGCCATCAGCACCCATCAAAGGAGCTTGGAGGAGGACGCCGCCTTGGAGGCTTTTGGCGTCACCCATGGATGAGACGGTCACATCGATGCGAGCGCCGGGTTTAAGAAAGGGAGGAATGTCCGCGGTGATCATAACCGCGGCGGAATTCTTGGCTTTGATCTGCGTCGGGTCGACGGTGAGACCATTGCGTTGAAGGATGTTGGCGACCGAGCGCAGCGTCGTGACCGCGTTGGAATCACCGTCGCCGGCCAAGCCGACCACGATGCCGTAACCGATCAATTGATTGGAACGGCCGCCGCTGACAAAAGACATGTCCTTAACCCGCGTCGCGCGTAGCGCCGGAGTAAGAACCATCAATGCGATGAAAAGTCTGAGCAACATGGGAGCTTTTTTAGAAGGGGCGAAGCGTTTGGTAGAGTTTGCTCAACCAGCCGCGTTTCTGCGCGCTGCTGAGTTCACCTTCGCTCAAGAATTCGAGTCGGGCCTCGGCGATGTTGGTCGAGAGGACGGTGTTGGCCGGGGAAATATCGGCCGGGCGCACAATACCGCGGAGGACAACATGTTGAGTCTCGCCGGAGAAACTGACTTGGCGGGCGCCTTCTAAAACCAAGTTACCGTTGGGTAGTACGTCGGAAATTAGCATCGCGGCGCGGCCGGTGACGACTTGGGAATTATTGACCTTACCGCCGCCGCTGTAGTCGGACTTGCCGCCCCAACCGAGGCCAGGCAACTGACCGCCTTGGGTGCCGAGGCCGCTGACCGACGGAGGAAAAAGAAATTGCGTCACGGCGCCTTGAGCGGCGTCGGAGGTGTTGGTCGTCTTATTAGAAGTCGAGGACAACGAGGTGGATTCAGCGATGATGATCGTGATGATATCACCGACGCGGCAGGCTTTCGGATCGGACGTCAGCGAGAGTTCGCGCGAACCCGCGGCGAGCCAAAGCGATTGCGCCGCGAGGGGGCCGGCTAAGGCGAGCAACAAGAAGGTGAGACGGAGCTTCATGATGGTTTAAAGGCGGATGACCGCGCGGCTTTCACCGCTAACTTGGGCGGTGAATTCACGGTTAGATTGCAGATTGCGGATGCGGATCGTCTCGTTGCGGGCGCCATCTTGCATGGCCATACCCTTAAGCGACACGGAGACCGGGCCGCTTTGAGCGAGGACTTCGACAACTTGGCCACGACGCACGATGGGGCGGGCAGCCAAATCACGCCAGGTGAGCAAGCGATCGGGCGGGACGGCGCGGGTAAAAATATAATCGCCTTGAGGCATTGAGGACAACGCGTCGCGGTCACGGAGCACATCGATTCGGACAGGCTCGAGGGTCGAGGTATCGAGCAAGTCGCCGCGTTGGCTGGGTTGGCGGAGTTTCCAGCCGGAGCGCCAGAGATTCGCGCGGAGGACTACGGTCTGTTCCTGGCTCGCTTCGCCGGTCACTTCTGTGCGCACGCGCAACAAAATTTGCGGAGAAATCCCGGAAGGAAATTCCACAATCGAAACCGTGGCACCGGACTTGGGGGTGAAATTGCTGCCGCTGACCGGCATGAGGTGTAAATCGCCTTCGAGCCCGAAGTGCGTGTGAATGCGCTCGGTGATCTCGGCGACCCAAACGGGGGCTTCGTTTTGCGCGCGCAAGGCCAAAGGCGATGCGAGCAAGCAGAAGAGAATGAAAAAACGGGCGATCATGATCAGCGTTTCAGTTTTGACGTTGGAGGTCTCGACGTAGCCCTGCTGAATGGAGCCGAAACCTTGTTCGTTGGGCGCACCGGCCTCGGGCGTGCCGCTGGCGGTGGTTTCGCGGAAAAGATTGGAGCCCAGGCTTTCCAGACCGGCGGGATTAGCGAAACGCGTGAGGGTGAGTCGGAAGGTCTGCGAACCGGCCGCGCTACCCAAGGTCACTTCACCGTTTTCGGCGACAGTCACGGAGGTGGTGCCAGGAGGCACGGTTTGAAAACCGCTCAGTACGGGCAAGCCGTCGCTGGTGACGACTTGGCCGGTGGCGTTGATTTTAAAGGAAGCGTCGCGGGTGTAAGCGAGGGTGCCGTCGGGACGTTGAACTTCGAAGAAGCCGTCGCCTTGGATCGCGAGGTCGAACTTTTCTCCGGTGGAAGTGAGTTGGCCTTGCGAGAAAACTTTGGAGGTAGCGACCACGCGGGTACCGTTACCGACTTCAATGCCGGTGGGTAATTGGTTGCCGCCGCCGTTTTGAGCACCCGCTGCACGGGGCTTCTGGTAGAGCATATCTTGAAACTCAATCTTGCTGCGCTTGAAGCCACGGGAGTTCACGTTCGCGAGATTGTTGGCGATCGTGTTGAGGTTGAGCTGTTGGGCCTCCATGCCCGTGGCCGCAGAGTAAAGGGAGAGATTCATGGTGTCGGCTTACTGGGGGTGGAGGTTCGCAAAGGATCAGCCGAGGGTGTCCAGAGTGCGTTGGAGCAACTGGTCGCGGGTGGAGATGATTTTCTGGTTGGCCTCGTAGGCCCGGGAAATCGCCACGAGGTCGATCATCTCACGCATCGGGGAAATGTTACTGCCTTCGACGTAGCCCTGCATGACGCTGCCGCCGGCGACCGCGATCGGGGCTTCGTTGGCGCTCGGCACAAAAACGCCGCCGCTGAGTGGCTCCAATTTTTGCGTATCCGCAAAGCGACTGACCGCGAGGGTATCGACGATTTGGCCGGCTTGGCTGATCTCGCCATCGGCATTGATGGAGACCGTGCCGCCCGCCTGCAACGTGATGGGCTCGCGACCCGCACCGAGCACCGGCAAGTTATCCGAAGTCACCAAGGTGCGATCGGCGCGCATGGATAATTGCCCGGCGCGAGTAAAACCCTCGCGTCCATCCGGCAGGCGCACGCTCAGAAAACCATCACCCGAGATCGCGACATCGAGATCACGACGCGTCTGGACCATTTCGCCCGGCGCGAAATCCAAACGCACGCGGGCCGAGGGGAATGAACCGTTTAAACCTTCATCCGCTTTAAACTGCCCGGTGCGCAGTTCGCCGGAAGGTTGAGCGGAGAATTGGACCAACTGGCGCTTGAAACCGGGCACCTGGCTGGCGGAAATATTATGCGACGAGGCCTGCTGCCAGCGCTCGAGAGCGGCTAGGGCGGCGGTATTTTGATAGAGGCCTACGGTCATGCCCTCGATAAGCATACGCAATGCCATGTTTTTATTCAGCTTATCATCAATTAGATGCAATTACTTTAAAGCCACAGGCAAGTTTTGCCTTTGCCTCAAACCCAATCGTCCCTCCTGGCCTATCCGGTTGCTGACCAAACGGCCTGATCCGCGCTGTCTTCCGTTCGTGGATCCGTGGGGCTTTCCTATCTCCCTCCCCAAATTCCAGGGTGTTTTCCCACCGGGCAGCGTGATTCA